>CAZKFG010000003.1:0-73735 GCA_964551985.1 uncultured Acidaminococcales bacterium | reverse complement strand
CTCCATGTCCGATTTCACGTCTACCAGGTGAACGAAGTGGTCTTGCTTCACCAACACTGTATGGTGGGAAATTATAATGGTGCATATAACGTTTTGATTCTTCAGTACCAAGACCATCTATAATTTGTTCTTCTTTTAATGGCGCAAGTGTAGTTATATTTAAAATTTGTGTTTGTCCACGAGTAAATAGACCTGAACCATGAGTTCTAGGTAAAATTCCTACTTCACAAGATACTGGTCTTACTTCTTCTATTTGTCTACCATCAGGACGAATTTTATCTACTGTAATCATTTTACGTACAGCAGATTTTAGTAGCTTTTGGAAGATATTAGAAATATCTTTTTTATTATCTGGATATAGTTCTAAAAACTTTTCTGTAACCTCTTTTTTAAGAGCACCTAAGTATTCTTCACGAGCTAATTTTTCGCTAATTCTAAGACCATGTTCGATCTTTTCGTAAGCATCGGCTTTTATAGCACCTAAAATTTCTTCAGGTAGTTCATATAAATTGAGCGCTCTTTTTTCTTTACCAATTTCTTGTTGGATTTTTTCTTGAAATTCAACAAGTTCTTTTATAACTTCATGCCCATACAATATAGCATCAAGCATAACTTCTTCACTTATTTCTTTTGCCCCAGCTTCAACCATCAAAATAGCATACTTAGTACCGGCAACAACAAGATTCAGTTCACTTTGTTCTTGTTGAGCTACTGTAGGATTGATTAAAAACTCTCCGTCAATCAAGCCAACACGCACCCCAGCGATTGGTCCTTGAAAGGGAATATCAGATATGCTAAGAGCGCAAGATGCTCCAATCATAGCAGGAATATCAGGTGGGTTGTCTTGTTCAACAGACAAAGCTGTTGCAACTATTTGTACATCATTATGAAATCCGTCTGGAAACATTGGACGAATTGGTCTATCTATAAGTCTGCTTGTCAAAATAGCAGATTCACTTGGTCTTCCTTCTCTTTTTATAAATCCGCCTGGTATTTTACCAACCGAATACAATTTTTCTTCAAAATCAACTGTCAATGGGAAAAAGTCTATTCCCTCTCTTGGTTCTGCTGAGCCGGTTGTTGCTACCAATACTGCTGTATCGCCATAACGTACTAGTACTGCTCCGTTAGCTTGTTTTGCTAATTTTCCACATTCAATAGTCAGTGTTCTTCCACCTAATTGCATACTGTAACTGTTCATTTTAAGGTTCTCTCCTTTTTATTTTTCTTCTTTTTTCAATCACTATATATATTATCACGAAACCAGATAAAAACCTAATGAAATTTTTAAGAACACATCAATATTTTACATAAATAAAATTAATGCCACCTAATTTAAATAAGTGGCATTAGTTTTATAAATTATTCAGTTGTTTTACATGTTCAAAAAAACTCTCTACAGTTGGGATTTGCATTGAAGCGGTTTTTGTCAACATCCATGTTGGGCGCATAAGAGGCTCGCCATTTTTGTGTTTTAAAGGTACAACATGCAAATTATCTTCTGCAATCTTATAATCTATAGCAGGTAAAATGGAAAAACCTAGTCCTAAAGCTATCATCTGCCGACAAACATCAGTATCATTAATTTGCATTGTTATATTCGGCGGTACAGAATAGTGCTCACGCCACCAGTCTAAAATCTCTTTTTTTAGTTGAACGTCCGTTTCGTAAGCAATATATGGCATTTTAGGCAAATCAAACATTGATATTTTTTTACTTGTTATCATAAGTATTTGCTCTGTACTTATTAAGTATTTTTCCTCTGCCCACTTATGATGACCTCTTACTATGCCAATATGCGCTTCGTCTTTTGTCAAAAAATCCATAACTTGACTGCTATAACTAGTTTTTAATAGTAAATCTACTTTAGGATATTTTTTCACATAACTTAAAAGCACTTTTTCCAGCTTATGTTTGGCAAAGTTTGGCGACATAGATATACGAAGTTTTCCTGATACTTCACCGCCCATTAAAGCTATTTTACGCTTTATCCCTTCAAATTCTTTTAACATACTATCAGTATATTGTAAAAATTCTTCTCCTTGCGGAGTAATGGCTAATCCCTTGTTTGAGCGAATAAATATTTTAGCACCAAGCTCTGTTTCTATATTTTTCAATCTATATGTTAATGCAGGCTGGCTTATATATAACGCTTGAGCTGCTAAGTTAATATTTTTCTCTTTAGCTATAGTTTTTAAAATTAACCAGTCACTATTATTCAATGTAGTAATCCTCTCTACTCTATATATTACAATTGTAACAATAATAGTATGTAATATCAATAAAAAATTTTTATTGATATTATAATATTTTATCTATTTTATTTTTGTTTCATATTGGTGTATGTTGTAAATTGAAAACTAGTATCGTTTTAAATTTACATAAGGAGGTTTTATTATGCAAGAGAGAAAACAACCGTTGGAAGGAATTGTGATCATAGACTTTACTCAATTTTTATCAGGTCCGTTTTGCACTATGCAATTATCTGATTTGGGTGCACAAGTGATAAAAATAGAGCGTCCAGAACGTTCACTAGGTGCAGGTCCATATGTTAAAGGTGAACGTACTTATGATTTGAGCATTATGCGTGGTAAAAAAAGTATTACTTTAAATCTTAAAGACCCTGTTGAGCGTGATATGTGTTTACATTTAATTAAAAACGCAGATATTTTAGTCGAAAACTTCAAGCCTGGTACTATGGAACGTATGGGGCTTGGTTATGATGAAGTTAAAGCAGTAAACCCTCGTATTATTTATACTTCTATTTCCGGCTTTGGACAAACAGGACCATATAGTAAACGTGGGGCATTAGATGTTGTAATCCAAGGAATGTCTGGATTTATGAGCATTACAGGCGAGAGAAATGGTCGTCCAATGAAAGCAGGTCCCTCTATTGCAGATTTGGTATCAGGTCTTTATGCTTTTGCCGCTGTCCAAACAGCACTATACAACAGAGAACGTACAGGCGAAGGTCAAAGAATTGACATAGGAATGATGGACTGTATGTACTCTTGTCTTGATAATGCAGTTGTAAACTATTTCGCCACAGGAAATATTACTCAAAGAAACGGTACAAGGCATCAAATAAATACACCATTTCAAAGTTATAAAGCCAAAGATGGAGATGTAATTTTTGCAGTAAATCGTGATGCTGCTTATCAAAGATTTTGTAAAGCTTTGAACCGTCCAGATTTAGCAAGCGACCCACGCTTTATTAAAGCAGACGACAGGCGTACCCATTCAGATGAAATGGAAGTAGAAATAGAAAAAACCACCACACAATATACGGTTGATGAAATTGAAAAAATTATGCTGGAATTTGATATTCCGTTTGGTCGCATAAACAATATAGCTCAAGTATCAGCAGACCCACACATTTTACATAGAGGTATGGTTGTCGAGGCAGATCACCCACACTGTGGACCATATAAAATGGCTGGTAATCCACTTCATTTTAGCACAATAAAAGTTGTTGCAAATAGACCTGCCCCTATGCACGGTCAACATAATTATGAAGTTTTAGAAAAATTTTTCGGTATGAATAAACAACAAGCAGATGAATTTTTAGCTAAACAAAAAGCCAATGCCGCCGCTGATAAATTAGCAGCTAAAGGCAAAAAGACTCAAGAAGAATAATCTTTGCAAAGGTGGTGAAAATTTTGGCTAATGACATGAGAGAAATTGTAAATCGGTTTGATAAAATGCAATCAGAGTACGAACTAGGTGGCGGACAAGATAAAATAAATTCGCAACATAAAAAAGGGAAAATGTTTGTACGAGAACGCATTGAAGCTCTTTTTGATAAGGATAGTTTTGTTGAAATAGATAAATTTGTCGAACATCGTTGTAGCAACTTTGGTTACGACAAACAACAAGGGGCAAGTGATGGGGTTATAACAGGTTATGGAAAAATAAATGGAAAGCTAGTATATATTTATGCTGACGATTTTACCGTTTTTGGCGGCTCATTAGGTGAAATGCACTCTGCTAAAATATGTAAAGTTATGGATATGGCATTAGAAAGTGGCTGTCCAATAATAGGACTACACGACTCTGGTGGCGGTCGTATCCAAGAAGGTGTTGATGCTAAACATGGCTATGGCGAAATTTTTTACCGTAACACAATAATGTCTGGCGTTATTCCACAAATTTCTGCCATAATAGGTCCTTGTGCTGGAGGAGCAGTTTATTCACCAGCTATTACAGATTTTATCATTATGGTAGATAAAATAAGCCATATGTTTGTAACAGGTCCTAATGTCTGTAAGGCAGCTTTAAATGAAGATGTAACAGAAGAAGAACTTGGCGGAGCTTACGTACAAAACAATGTAAGTGGTGTAGCTCATCTATTGGCAAAAGATGAAAGTGAATGTTTTGAATATATTAGAAAACTTTTGAGCTATATTCCCTCCAATAATAAAACAGAGGCTTTTAAACCAGATTTTTCTGTGCAGGAAAAAGTTGTAGCTGAGCTTTTGGATATTGTGCCAGCAAATAAAAATATTGGCTACAATATTAAAGATGTTATTACGAGTATTTTTGATGACAATTCTTTTTTTGAAATCCAACCTTTATTTGCAAAAAACGTTGTTATAGGTTTTGCAAAACTTGGTGGAGCTTCTGTTGGCATTATTGCAAATCAACCAAACCATATGGCAGGTTGTCTTGATTTACATGCCTCTGACAAAGCTGCTAGATTTATCAGATTTTGTGACGCTTTTAACATTCCTATAATTTCACTTGTAGATGTTCCTGGTTATTTACCAGGATTACACCAGGAGCAAAGTGGAATAATAAGACATGGTGCAAAACTACTGTTTGCCTATGCTGAAGCAACCGTTCCTAAAATTACCATGGTGCTTAGAAAAGCTTATGGTGGGGCACAAAACGCTATGTGTAGCAAAGAACTACGTGCAGACCAATTGCTATTATGGCCAACAGCAGAAATTGCTGTAATGGGAGCTGAAGGCGCTGTAAAGATAGTATTTAAAAAAGAAATTGATAAATCTGAAAATCCTGAACAAACAAGATTAGAGAAAATAAAAGAATATGAGGAAAAATTCTCCACTCCCCTTGCCGCCGCTCGTCGTGGTTATGCTGACAGAATAATTTTGCCACAAAATTCACGCATAGAACTAATCCGTGCTTTGGAGGCTACTTGGAATAAACAAAAATCCTTGCCTTGGAAAAAACATGGAAATATACCATTATAGGATTATTTAGCTTGAAATTGGCTAATAAAAATATAATTAAGGAGTTGACGACATGTTAATAGCTTTTTCGTTTATAGTAGTCGCGGTTGTAATATATGCATTGATTAAGCAGTATGAAACAAGAATGGTTCTATTTATGGCAGGACTTGTGATGTGTATTGCAGCATTACAACCAATAGCTGCTTTCAAAGGTTTTTCATCGGCCTTAAAAAGTTCTGCTGTACTAGAGATTATAACATCATCTATGGCTTTTGCCTTTGTTATGGATTATACAAAATGCGATAAACACTTAGTACATCTACTCTCCAAAGGACTCAAAAAATTAGGACCAAAACTTTTAATCCCTGGCTCTGTTTTGGTTACAGCTTTTGTTCACATATCCATCCCTAGTGCTGGTGGTTGTGTTGCTTCTGTTGGTACTGTTTTAATACCAATTCTTATTGGTTCAGGCGTTCATCCCGTTATGGCAGCATCTGCTATAATGTCAGGTACATTTGGTGCCACAATGTTACACCCTGGCTTTCATCAAAATGTTGTTGTATCACAAGCGACTAAAGTTCCACCACTTGAAATTGCTGCTAATCACTTTAATATAGTTTTGATTTTAGGTGTGATAGTAGCTATTGGTGTAACTATCACAGCATACATGAGAAAAGAAGCTACAGGTTGGCAGCAAGAGGTCGAAGATGCCAATTTTAAAGTAGATGTTCTAAAAGCACTTGTACCGCTTGTTCCTCTGACACTTATTTTATTAGGCTCATTAAAAATAGTTCCTGCACTTAAAGTGCTAGAAATATCTTACGCTATGATTATAGGTGTTATTGTTTGTTGTATAGTTACAAGAACAAGCCCAGGCGAAATATCAAATGCCTTTTTTAAAGGTCTAGGTCACGGATTTTCTCATGTATATGGTATCATCATTGCATCAGCAGTATTCGTTGCCGGACTTACAACATCAGGCTTGCTAAAAGAAATGCTCACTATAATGAATTCAAATCCTGCTTTTGCTAAAGTTGCTGGTGCTTTTGGACCATTTTTACTGGCATTGGTTGTCGGTTCAGGTGATGCTGCATCAGTTGCTTTTAACAATGCTGTTACTCCACACGCTGCAGCACTAGGCATCAATGCACTAGATCTTGGCGGTGTTGCTGCTATTGCTGGTTGTCTTGGAAGAACAATGTCTCCTATAGCCGCTGTTGCTATGATTTCTTGCGGACTCGCTGGAGTTAAAAATCCAATGGAACTAGCTAAACGCAACGGTCCTGTTATGATAGTTGCGAACTTTGTACTATTAGCGTGGTTTTTCATAAGAGCATAAGGAGGATAAAATGAGTAAAGAAAAATGCCTAGAAGTTGTTAATATTCTAAACAAAAATAGATTTCATGCCAGATATTTTGAAACGATAAATGACGTTATAGAAGAACTTTTAAACACAATAGCATTAGAGCAAACTGTTGGTATGGGAGGATCAAAAACCTTAATTGACAATCATATTTATGAAAAACTAGCCGAGCGTGGTAACATAGTTTATGATCATCACCTACCCAACCAAACACCTGAAGAAAAACTGCAAATACGTAAAAATCAGCTTTTGTGCGATGTGTTTTTAACAAGCTCTAATGCCATAACAGAAGATGGCAAACTTGTAAACACAGACGGAACAGGTCAAAGAGTTGCTGCTATGATTTTTGGACCTAAAAAAGTAATAGTAATTGCTGGCATCAATAAAATAGTTAGAAATGTTGATGAAGCATTAAAACGGATGAAAGAAATAGCTGCCCCTCAAAACAGTAAAAGGGTCAAAAATAATAACCCGTGTGTACACACAGGTTATTGTATGGATTGTGATAGTCAGACACGCATTTGCAATGCTACAACAATTTTAAACAAACAACCAAATGACTCTAATATTCACGTATGGCTTGTAAACGAAAACCTAGGTTTTTAAAACTGTTAAAGGCTACCTCATAAATTGAGGTAGCCTTTAACAATATAGTGCTTTATTTACGTAAACCTAGTTTTGCAATCAATGCACGATAACCTTCAAGGTCTTTACCTTGCATATAAGTTAATAATCCACGTCTTTGTCCAACTAATTTTAGAAGTCCACGTCTTGAATGGTGGTCTTTTTTATGCTCTTTTAAGTGTTCTGTCAAATATTTGATACGTGCAGTTAAAATAGCAATTTGTACTTGTGATGAACCAGTATCCCCTTCATGTGTTCTAAATTGGTTGATAATTTCTTGTTTTTGTTCGTTTGTTATCATTTTTTCCTCCTTGATAATTAACCCCATAGCCTAGATAACGTTGGAGAGTCGTGTATCCAAGCAATGGTTTTTCTTAGATGTTTATATTAACACAAATTATCCTTTGTGTAAATATCATAATGATGTATTTCCAAAAAAATCTTTAGCTGTTTTTATGTCATTTGTTACTGTTTTTATAAGTTCCTGTTCATTATTAAATTTCTGTTCGTCACGAATTTTTTTAATAAAACTAACGTTTATTGCTTTACCATAAATGTTTTCAGAAAAATCAAGAATATGTACTTCTATTTGCCTTTTTTCAAGAGCAAAAGTAGGATTTTTACCGATATTGACAATGGCATTAAGTTGCTTATTATCAATATTAACTTTAGCTAAATATACTCCATCACCAAGAATAATTTGACTTTTACAATCAGTTTCAACATTTGCTGTGGCAAAACCCATTTTTGCACCGCGATTAAAACCATGGATTACTTTTCCATCAATACAATACCTGTGTCCCAAAAGTCTGTTTGTAATTTGCACATCACCTTTGGTTATATATTTACGAATATTTGTACTACTGACAATTATATCATCTAATTTAACCAAACTTCTTACAACTACTTCAAAACCATGCTTTTTACCATCATCCACAAGCGTTTGCGCAGTACCTGCACCAAGATAACCATATGAATAATTGTCACCAATAACCAAACAACTTGGATTGAAAAATGTTTTTAAATTAGCAATAAATTCTTCCGAGCTAACTTTTGCAAAATTGTAATCAAAGTGCATATTAAACAATAAATCAATACCGAGCTCATTCAATAAATGTTTTTTTGTTTGCTCTGAGCAAATTCTAAGCGGTGCTTTTTCTGGTGCAATAAAATCCAGTGGATGATTACTAAAAGAAAAAACTACTGATTTTATTTTATGTTCTTTTGCATATTCTTTAGCACAAGAAACTATATCTTTATGACCAAGATGTATACCATCAAAAGTACCTAAAGCAATTACGCAACCATTATACAATTGTTTTACATCTTGAAAATTTTCTATTACTTGCAATTTTTTATCTCCATTGAAAAATTAGGCAAAAATTTTTTCCGGTTTAACCATATGTCCATCAGATATACCTATACCATAAAACTTATTATTGTTGTCATAAATTCTGGCTAAACCTTGCACTTGATTTGCAATAGTTGTCTTTACTCCCTGCGTTAAGCGAAGTGCTTGATTATCCGTAACAATAAGTTGTGGTAGGTGTTGTATGCTAAAATCTGCAGGCAGTAAGTATTTTGTATAGTCTTCTTGTAGTTGCTCTAAAGTAGCAGAATTCTCTATCGTAAAAACACTAGATGCAGTTCTAAGCAAAAAAGTCATAGTACCACAAGTGCCTAATTTTTCTGCTATATCTTCTATTAGTGTACGAATATAAGTTCCTTTAGAGCAAGTCACTTCTATCAACAACTTATCACCATTTATATTGTGCAACTTTATCTTATCTATATTGATAATGCGTTCTTTTCTTTCAACAGTTTGTCCTTGTCTTGCCAGTTGGTAAAGTTTTTTTCCATTATATTTTAAAGCACTATACATTGGTGGAATCTGAGTTGTTTGACCTAAAAACTCATTTAAAACATTCTGAATTTTAGCAAAATCTAAATAAGGTACCAAATCAGTTTTAATAACAGTTCCGCTATCATCACCTGTATCTGTTTTTTTACCTAGCAATATTTGTGCTTTATAAGTTTTATTTAAACTATCGCTATACTCAATAAGCTTTGTTGCTTGACCAATAAATACAGGCAGTACGCCAGCAGCATCAGGATCAAGCGTACCTAAATGCCCTACTTTTTTCTCTCCTGTTACTCTGCGTACAAAGTAAATTACATCGTGCGAAGTCATTTGTGGTAATTTTAAAACATTTAAAATGCCTGTTATCATATAGTTTATTTTCCCAATTGTTCTTGTAATATTTTGAGTATTATTTTTTTTGCTTCTTGTAGGTTTGCTTTTACTGTACAACCTGCTGCATTGATATGTCCGCCGCCACCAAAACTAAGTGCTATTTTACTTACGTCCATTATTTTAGACCTCATACTTATTTTGGTTACGTTCTCACTTATACTTTTAAACATTAAAGCAACTTCTACCCCTGCAATGTAACGAGGATATTTCATAAAAGCATCTGTTTCCATGCCAGGTTGGTATAAATCAAGTGGTATATCTATACTAGCTAACCTATTGTCAAAATGAAACTCTAATGTTTGCAAGATTTTTGGTAATATTTGTAATTCATGTACTGTTTGCAATTCTAGGTTGTCAGAAACCAAGCTAGGCTTAACACCTAAATCAATTAGTTTTGCTGCGATTAAAAAGGTTTTTTCTGTCGTATTAGCATAGCGAAAAAAGCCGCAATCTGAAGCAAGACCTGCATAAATGCAAGTTGCAATATCTTCATCAATATGCAAACCTAATTCTTGCAGTAGTTCAAAAAGCATTTGACAAGTTGCTGTAGCTTTTGTGTCTAAACATCTAAAATCAAATCCACCATTATTAGAAATGTGATGATCTATGTTAAAAACATTTTGAACTTGAACACAGTTTATTACATTTCCCACTCTCTCTACATCACTAGAGTCTAATATTATTAAAGTATCAGCAATGTTTAGTTTTTCACTAGATGGTTTTTGCACTTTCTCAATACTAGGCAAAAAAGACAACTGTACAGGAATTTCATCATCAATAAACATTTGTACTTTTTTACCTAGTTTATCTAGTGTAAGCCCTAAAGACAAAAGTGAGCCTACTGCATCTGCATCAGGGTTAATATGTGTAGTTAAAATAAAACTATCTGTTTTTTTAATAAAGTCAACCGTTTCTTTTATATTACAATCTTTCATAGTTCTACCTTTGATATTATTCTTGTATTTTAATCAAAAGCTTTTGTATATGTTCACTGTATTCTAAAGATTTATCTTCGTGAATGCTAAGTTCTGGTGTAACTCTAAGTCGTATTCTTTGTCCGATTTGTTTGCGTATAAATCCTAATGCACTACTGAGTCCTTTTAAGCAATCTTGTTTTTCTTCTTCTTTTCCATATAAGCTAACATATATTTTAGCATTTTGTAAATCATTGGTAACTTGTACTGCAGTAATAGTGACAAATTTTACACGCGGGTCTTTTATTTCGTTTAATACAATATTGCTAACCTCTTGCTTTATCATCTCTTGCACTTTTTCAACTCTTACCTGCGCCATAAGTCACCTCCTAATTTGGCTAGTCTTGCTTTATTTCTTCCATAATATAAGCTTCGACAATATCGCCTTCTTTAACATCGCGGAACTTATCTAGTGTAAGTCCACATTCATAGCCTGCTGCTACTTCTTTAACATCGTCTTTAAAACGGCGTAAAGATTCCAGCTCACCTTCATAGACAATAATGTTGTCTCTCAATAAACGCACCTTGCTTGTACGTGTTATTTTACCTTCAAGAACATAACAGCCTGCAATTAGCATCTTAGAGATTGTAATTACTTGTCTTATTTCTACTCGGCCTTGTATGACTTCTTTATATTTTGGTGCGAGCATACCTTTTATAGCAGCTTCAACATCATTTATAGCATCATATATTACACGATACATTCTAATGTCTACTTTTTCGTTTTCGGCAGTTTTTCTAGCATTTGCGTCAGGACGAACATTAAAGCCAATAATAAGTGCATTAGAGGCTGATGCCAACATAACATCAGTGTCATTTATTGCACCAACACCAGAGTGCACAACTACTACTTTTACTTCTTCATTTTTGATATTTTCTAAAGATTGACGCAAAGCTTCAATTGTACCTTGAACGTCTGCTTTAACAACAATTTTAAGTTCTTTTAATTTACCATCTTGTATTTGTCTGAAAATATCATCCAATGATACTTTACTACTATTTTGTAATTCCTCTGTCTTTTGTCTTGCTAGTCGTTTTTCTGAAATACTACGAGCAACTTTCTCATCAGTAACATTTAAAATGTCACCTGCCATAGGAACTCCTGACAAGCCAAGCAATTCAACAGGTGTGGACGGACCTGCTTTTTTAAGTAGTTCACCACGTTCATTAGACATTGCCCGTACTTTACCGTATGCAGTACCAGCCAATATTGTATCGCCAACACGTAGCGTTCCTTTTTGCACCAAAACTGTAGCAACAGGCCCTTTGCCTTTGTCAAGTTGTGCTTCGATAATAGTGCCTTGCGCTGGAATTGTAGGATTTGCAGTAAGTTCTTGCATTTCTGCAACAAGTAAAATCATCTCTAATAAATCTGTAAGTCCGATTTTTTTATGTGCAGAAACTGGAACCATTATGGTCTGTCCGCCCCAGTCTTCAGCTAATAGCCCATGCTCTGACAATTGTTGTTTTACTTTATCAGGCTGAGCATTTGGTTTATCAATTTTATTTATCGCAACAATAATAGGTACTTCTGCTGATTTAGCATGGTTGATAGCTTCTATTGTTTGTGGCATAACACCATCATCTGCAGCAACAACTAATATCGCAATATCAGTAACTTTCGCACCTCTAGCACGCATAGAAGTAAATGCTTCATGACCAGGAGTATCTAAAAATACTATCTTTTTACCTTGATAATGTACTTGATAAGCACCAATATGTTGAGTAATACCACCAGCTTCACGAGCTGTAACATTTGTTTTTCTTATCGTATCAAGTAAAGAAGTTTTACCATGGTCAACATGACCCATTATTGTAACAACAGGCGCTCTGTGAACATGTTTTTTAAGGTCATCTTCAATTTCTGGTATTTCAGTTGGATCTTGTTCAGGTGGTAATGCAATTACTTCTACATTAAATTCACCGCCAACCAAACTTGCTGTATCAAAATCTATCTCTTGATTAATTGTAGCCATAACACCAAGGTGCATAAGTGCTTTAATGACTTCTGCTACTTCTCTTTTTGTTATTTCCGCAAAATCTTTTACCGAAATAGATTCCGGTATTTCTATGCTTGTAGGTTTGTGTTTGTTAACCGTCGGCATTATAAAAGCACCGGCACGACTAGGTTTTCCTGCATTTTTGTTTTTGTTTAAATTATCTGTTTTCTCTTTATCAAATTTTTTGTCAAAACCTTTTTGTTTCTTTTTTTGTGGATTAAAAAATTTGTTTTGTTGAACTTCTGGTGGTTTTGTATCAGGCACAAACACTCTTTTGTTATCATTTGCTACTGGTCTAGCAGAAGCTGAAAAATCTTTTCTTGGTGCATAGTTTGGTCTATTTTGATTGTTTGGATTATTTTGATAAGGAGATCTTTGCGCATTACCTTGATTATTATACTGTTGCGGTCTTTGTTGGTTTTGTTGATAAGGAGGTCTTTGCACACTACCTTGATTGTTATTTTGTTGTGGTCTTTGTTGGTTTTGTTGATAAGGAGATTTTTGCGTATTACCTTGATTGTTGTATTGTTGCGGTCTTTGTTGATTTGGTTGATAAGGAGGTCTTTGTGCATTTCCTTGATTGTTATGTTGTTGCGGCCTTTGCTGATTAGGTTGAAACAACGGTCTTTGCGCATTTCCTTGATTGTTTGTTTGCTGTGGTCTTTGTTGGTTTGATTGAAAATTTCTATTAGCATTTTGCTCATATCTTGGTTTATCGGCAAAATCTTTTTTTGCATTATTATTTTGATAGCTATTTGGCTTATGTGCAAATTGCCTATCATTATAACTTTTCTTTACAGGACTAGGTGTAAAAACTATTTTTTCTGGCGTATTCTTTACTGGTTCCGCCTCTTTTTTCACCTGTTCAGTTACTTTTTTTGTATCTACTACTTTAACTTCTTTTTGTGGTTGTCTTACCTCAATTGTTTTTGGCTTTTCTACTTCAGCCGCTTTACGGGCAAAAGTCTTACCAATTAAATCTTTTACATTGTCATCCACACTACTCATGTGATTTTTAACTTCAATATTATTTCTAGTTAATATATCCAAAACAACCTTACTTGTAGTATCAAATTCTTTAGCTAGTTCAAATATTCTGTGCTTAGGCATCTATCCACCTCCAAAACTTTTATTCTTGCTCCAAACTCTTTCGCACCATCTGGGCAAAGTTCTTATCTAAGATTGCCACAGCTGTTCGTTGTGCCTTACCAATAGCTTGTCCTAATCTATCTTTACTCAAACACACCACAACAGGTGTATCATTATTTTTTGCCATATCTGTTACATATTTTTGTGAGTTTGAAGACGCATCTTGTGCTACTAAAATTAAATATGCTCTACCAGATTTGACTGCAAAACTTACTGCTGTATCACCAGTAGCAAGCTTTCCTGCTTTTTGTGCCAACCCTAAGGCAAATTCTATTTTACTCATTTTGCTAAATCACCAAGCAAATTTTTGTATATTTCACCATCGATGCTTTTTTCAAGTGCTTTTTCCAATCGCTTTTCTTTGTATGCCTTGTTAATACACGCTTCATCAGCACAAACATAAGCACCACGACCAGATTTTTTGCCAGTTTTATCTATTGTTATTTCACCTTCAGGTGTTCTGACAATTCTGAGCAATTCCTTTTTTGATTTCATTTGTTGACAACCAACACACATTCTTTGAGGTGTTTTTTTTACTTTCATACAATTTCTTATACCTCCTCAATGCTAGCATTGTTATCACTTTTTATATCTATTTTCCAACCAGTTAATTTAGCAGCAAGTCTGGCATTTTGACCTTCTTTACCTATTGCTAAAGACAATTGATATTCCGGCACTACAACCTGACATACCTTCTCATTAGTACTGGCCTCTACAAGCACCACTTTTGCAGGACTAAGTGCATTTGCTACATATTCTGCAGGGTCTGTGCTATATTTTACTATGTCGATTTTCTCGCCACGAAGTTCGTTGACAACAGTCTGTACTCTCATACCCTTATGTCCTACACAAGAACCTACAGGATCAACATTTTCGTCCTTTGAATACACTGATATTTTAGAACGCATACCAGGCTCTCTAGCAACAGATTTTATCTCTACCAAACCATCGTGAATTTCAGGAACCTCTAATTCAAAAAGACGCTTTAACAATCCAGGGTGTGTGCGAGAGACCATTATCTGGGGACCTTTGCTGGTCTTTTTAACTTCGATAATATATGTTTTTATTCTCTCTAACGGACGATATATCTCGCCTTCTATTTGCTCATTTGGTACTAATATAGCTTCTGCTTTACCTAAATCTATATAAACATTTTTATTTTCTACTCTTTGTATTAAGCCTGTAACAATATCACTTTCACGATTAGAAAACTTCTCATATACAAGTCCACGTTCAATTTCGCGTATTCTTTGTACTACTACTTGTTTTGCAGTTTGAGCAGCAATTCTGCCAAAATTTCTTGGAGTAACTTCTGTCTCTATAATATCTTGCAACTGATAACGCGGATCTATTTTTCTTGCGTCATCTAAAA
The DNA here is from genome assembly GCA_964551985.1 of uncultured Acidaminococcales bacterium. Taxonomy (GTDB): domain Bacteria; phylum Bacillota; class Negativicutes; order Acidaminococcales; family JAISLQ01; genus CAZKFG01. The sequence continues at coordinate 58,806 of CAZKFG010000003.1, read as the reverse complement.
GTATTTCTAAATAAGCATCATCTATCTTATCTACGACTATTTTTCTCGAATAAACTTTCATGCTTCCTGTTTTACGATCAAGTGCCACACGAACGTTTTGAGCAGAACCAAAGTTTTTCCTGTATGCCGCTATTAAAGCCGCCTCTACTGCATCAAATAGTATTTCTGGTACAATCCCCTTTTCTCTGCCAAGTTCACTAAAGGCATTGAGTAATTCTGTATTCACTTTATATCCTCCTATTTTTACGTTTAAAAATCTAAATGTAGTCTAATTGATGTTATGTCTTTGCGATTTACTTGTTTTGGCTCACCATCAACAATAAATTCCATGAATTCATCGGAAAAATCGCCTAAAATACCTACTAAAATATTTTTTTCTTTTCTTATTTTAACTTCAACTATCTGACCTTTATGTTTTACAAAATCCCGCTCTTTTCTTAGCTTACGATCTAAGCCGGGTGAAGATACTTCTAAATAATAGCTCTCTTTTATAAAATCTTGCTCGTCTAAAATATCAGTCATCCGTTCACTGATACTTTGACAGTCATCAATTTCTATCCCACCATCTTTATCTAAAAAAATGCGTAAATACCACTGTCCTTCACGAACATACTCAACGTCTACCAATTCAATTTGCAAATCTTTAATAATCTCTAAAACTATTTGCTCCACTTTTTGTTCTACATCTTTTTTTGACAGAAAAAACTCTCCTTCCAAAATACGTTAAAATCTATCAAGTACTATAAATAAGCTGAAAGAGTGGGTTTTTACCCACTCTTTGCTAAGCAAAATTTAAATTCTTTTCATATTATAACACTTTTTTTGCGATAATACAAGCAAAAACTTGTATTTGCTAAAATAAACTTATTTGATTGCTGTCTGGTAATGAGTCTAGACAGCCTTGACTTGTCAATAGCTCTAGCACTGGTTTTGATATACCTGTTTTTAGTCTAAAATCATCTTTGGATATAAACTGATTACATTCCCTAGCTTTACAAATATTTTCAGCTGCATTTTTACCAAGTCCGGCAAGTGCTGTAAGTGGTGGCAAAATTCCATCAGGAAATATCAAAAACTTAGTCGCATCAGATTTATATACATCAACATGCTTAAAATTAATCCCTCTCATTTGCATCTCATAAGCAAGTTCTAATATTGTAACTATTCGTTTTTCTTTTTCTGATGCTTCTTTACCTTTATCTTCTACCTGTTTTATATAATTTTTAATGAAGCTAGTCCCTTGCATAACAAGTTGAGCATCAAAATCATCCGCCCTAATACTAAAATATGCTGCATAAAATTCTACCGGATGATAAACCTTGCAATAAGCTATGCGATACGCCATCATAACATAAGCAACAGCGTGAGCTTTAGGAAACATATATTTTATTTTATTGCAAGATTCGATATACCATTCAGGCACTTTGTTAGAGCGCATCTGCTTTTGGTATTCATCCTTTACGCCTTTACCTTTTCTAACGTCTTCCATTACTTTAAAAGAAGTTAGTGGCTCGACACCCTTTTGCATAAGAAAAATCATTATGTCATCACGAGCTGCAATTGTCTCAGACACCTTAGCTATACCGTCTTTAATCAAATCTTGCGCGTTTTTAATCCACACATCGGTGCCGTGTGAATAACCACTAATACGCACTAGCTCACTAAAACATTTCGGTCTTGTATCTTCTAACATCTGCCGTACAAACCGTGTGCCAAATTCAGGTATACCTAAAGTGGCAACACTAGAGCCTAATTGTTCTGGAGTCAAGCCTATAGCTTCAGTAGAAGAAAATATAGACACAGTTTTTTCGTCACCAAAAGGGATATCTTTAGCTGACAAACCTATCATATCTTCTAGCATTTTAATAACGGTCGGATCGTCGTGACCTAAAATATCTAATTTGACAAGCCTATCACTTATAGAATGATAGTCAAAATGAGTTGTAATTGTGTCAGAGCTACTATCATCAGCAGGTCTTTGTACAGGCGTAAAGTAATGCACATCCATATCACGAGGAACAACCATTATTCCGCCAGGATGTTGACCTGTAGTTCTTTTTACGCCAGTGCAGCCAGGTATCAAACAATCAATACGTGCGTTTCTTACAGTAACGGCTCTTTCTTCATAATATTTTTTAGCAAATCCTGCTGCAGTTTTGTCGGCTATTGTAGAAATAGTGCCTGCTCTAAATACGTTTGCTCTGCCAAATAGTTCTTCTGTATACTTGTGTGCTTGAGCTTGATATTCTCCAGAAAAATTCAGGTCTATATCAGGAACTTTATCACCATGAAAGCCTAAAAATACAGCAAACGGTATATCATGACCATCTTTTTGCAAATTTTCACTACAATGTGGACAAGCTTTATCAGGCAAATCAAAACCTGATCCATAGCTACCGTCAGTAATAAATTCACTGTAGTTACACTTAGCACAGCGATAATGAGGTTGTAGAGGGTTTACCTCTGTAATATTCATCATTGTTGCAACAAAAGAAGAACCAACAGAACCCCTAGACCCTACCAGGTAGCCATCATCAAGCGATTTTTTAACAAGCTTGTGAGCTATTAAGTATAGTTCTGAAAAGCCATTGCCAACAATTGAATTGAGTTCTAACTTCAGTCTATCAACAACAATTTGCGGCAAATTTTCACCATAAAGTCTTTTCGCTGTACTATAGGACATATTAGTAACATCATCAGCAGCACCAGAAATTTGTGGCGAATACAATTCTTCTGGAATTGGTTTTATATTATCTATTAAACCTGCTATTTTTCTTGTATTTGTAACAACAACATCATAACAATCTTCACCTAAATAAGAAAACTCATCGAGCATTTCTTGGGTTGTTCTAAAAAACAAAGGCGCTTGCTCGTCGGCATCACTATAACCTTGACCTGCCTGCAAAATGCGTCTGTACATTTCATCTTCCGGGTTTAAAAAATGCACATCACAAGTTGCAATAACTGGTTTACCAAGTTTTTTACCAAGCTGCACAATTTTTTTGTTTATCTCACAAAGTTCTTTTTCACTGCCAATTTTTCCTTGCCTTATTAAAAATTGATTGTTACCGTTTGGCTGTATTTCAAGATAATCATAAAAACTAGCAATTTTTTCAATTTGTTCTTCCGATTGATTGTTTAAAAAAGCCTGATATAAATCTCCTGCTTCGCAAGCTGAACCTAAAATAAGTCCTTCACGATATTCTTCAATTAAAGTTCTTGGAATTCTTGGCCTTTTGTAAAAATACTTTAAATGTGATAATGAAATTAATTTGTATAGGTTAAACAATCCTTTTTGATTTTTTGCCAAAATAACTATATGATATGAAGTACTTTTTTCTTCATTTGCTTCTACCATATATCCTTCCATACCAAAAATCGGTTTAATTTTCTCTTTTTTAGCAACGTCATACGCTTCTGGAAATGCTTGGACTACACCGTGATCTGTAATAGTGACTGCGCTATGACCCCACCTAGCTGCACATTTGATATAATCTTTAATACCCATAACAGCATCTAGTGCGCTCATCTTAGTATGAGCATGAAATTCTACTCTTTTTTCTTGAGCATCATCCATCCGCAACTGTTTTTGCAAAAGCATTATACCTTTAGGTGTAAGAATAAGGTCATTGCGTTCAAATCTATCACTTTGTACATAACCACTTATTTTAACATACAAACCTTCTTTTATATTACTTGCTTCTCTATTAAACTGTTCTTTACTTTCAAAAAATATCTTGGCATTAATACCATCTGTATCATCAGCAATGCTAAATTTTAAAGCTATACGACCTGTTCTTAGCTCTCTACAGTCGATTTTATTAATGTTTCCTTGAATAATTACTTTACTTTCTTCTTCTTGAATACTAGATATTTTAACAGGATCACCTTTAAAAGATTTACCATAAATCAATCCATCTTGAACAGGTTTTTTAACTGCACAAACTTCTTTTTGTATCTGCTCTAGCTCTTTTTCTAGCTCTTGCTCAAAATCCTGTTCTTGTTGTTCAACGGTTTTTTCTATAACTAAAAAATTAATTGCGATTTCTTTATTTAAATCATTTTTTAGAATGTCAATCAAAAAATTATCAATTTTTTTCTTTTTCATACGTTCTAAAAAAAACTTGCTATCAAGAATTATATTTAAATTATTATTCTCTAGCTGCCAAACACTTTGTTGCAAAACAGGACAAAGTTCTTGATGATTTTCAAAAATACGTTTTAATAAATAGCTCTTAATAAACTCTAGCAAGCATTCATTTTCATCAGCAAAAGTAAAAACAACTTTATCAATACTATGTTTTTGACATAGAAAAGTCGAAAAATCATCCAATACTTCTTGAGATAAATTATTTTTTTCAGCAACTATCTGCCAGCAATTATCTTTTAAAGAAACGTTTACTTTCAAAACTTTTACATTTTCAGTACAATCTATTTTTTCATCTAAATTAGCTAAATAATCTTCAAAACAACTATCATTTTGCGGAAAAAGACAATAATCTATAAACATTTTAACCCACCTAAACAGTATGTAGTATTTTTTAAAAAATCATGAGACAATATATTGTATTATAGCAAAAAAAACAATTTTGCACAAATTAAAAAGCGGTTTAAAAACCGCTTTTTAACTTGAAGCCTTCAACTGTTTTCTATTTCTTTTAATATTTTTCCATCTTTATTTTTCCATTCGATTAGTCCGTTAGCTGAACGACCTAGCACCAAACAAGCAGCATAAGATGGACTACTAAAAAGAACATCTTCTTGTAATATTCCATTACTATCTATATTTATTTCTTTACGAAACTTCTTGACATTATTTTGTAAGCTAGGTGTTTCTTTCAAGTTTATTGTACTCCCTTTTAATACAACAAAACCTTCGTTTGTTTGAATTCCACGTGCATCTATAAAAGTACCTACTTTACTTTTTCTTTTTATATAAAACATTTTTAAGTCTTTTTTATTATCATTGGATAAAACATTTTTGATTAATGGTTCAAATAAATTATGCCCTAATGTACCTACAATAATTTTAGCATAATCAATAAATTCTTCTAGCTCACATTCCTTTTCTTCTGTTATATTGCCTAATGAAGGTTCATTTGCATTTTTTACAAAATAACGTTTGGCTTCATTTGCTATTTTACAAAATCGATGCTCTAAATAACTAATTTCAGTAGGACCAAAAGAATTATTAGAAGTTGTAAATACAATAGCCTCTGTCCAATAATCTTTGTCTGGATTACGCTTATGCTCTTGTAATCTGTACAAAATACCATCTCCAGTTTTCCTAACACCTGCTTGACCAATATAAACAACTTGCTCATCATTTTGCTCAGATTTTCCAAACAGAAAATATATGCCGCTTTGAGAAAGTTCTTCCCTTTCCTTACACTTTTCTAATTCTGTACGAGGAATTTTATATGCAACACCAGTCCAATTAGCCAAGCTACATTTAATGATACCGTTAGGAGTTCCATCCATCAAAAATAAGTTTATACTTTTACCATGATTTGCCATTGAAAAACCTCCTTATAATTCGGTATCCTAATAAGTGCTAAACTATTTTAAAAATTTTAGTTGCTGTTGTATCTTATCTAAATAATCTTCTTTACTTGCAAAAATAACTTCGCCATTTTTACGTACTTTTATTTCTATTCGGTCTTCTTCAATACTTTTTGGGCTAATCGTTATGCGAATAGGGTAACCAATTAAATCGGCATCTTTAAATTTAACCCCTGCACGCTCTGGTCTGTCGTCTAAGACAGTTTCTATGTTATTGCTACAGAGTGTATCATAAATTTGTTTAGATAAATCAAATTGTTCTTGATTTTTAGCATTAACAGGCACTACGACAACATGATATGGCGCTATTGACAAGGGCCATATCATACCATTTTCATCATTATTTTGCTCAATGGCTGCTGCCATAGTTCTACTTACACCTATGCCATAGCAACCCATAACCATTGGTTTTTCTTTGCCATTTTCATCTAAAAATGTAGCCGATAGCGCCTCAGAGTATTTAGTGTGCAACTTAAATACCTGACCCACTTCAATGCCTCTTGCAGTTTCTAACTTACCGCCGCATCTTTGACAAGGATCATTTGCACTAATCATACGTATATCGGTTATAATACTTGCTTTAAAATCACGCTTTGGATTGACATTTTTGTAATGGTATTCGCTAATGTCAGCACCACAAACAAAATTGTGCATATTCATAATGGTGCTGTCAACAACTATTGTAACATCTTTTTTCTCACCTAATAGTCCCATATAACCTGCAACAGTTCCAGCCTTCGTCAGACTTTCTTCTGTAGCCATAGTCAAATCTATTGCACCAACAGCATTAAGCACTTTTATTTCGTTTACCTCATGATCACCACGAACAAAGGCTAAAATAAGTCCTTTATCACTATCATAAGCAACAGCTTTAACACTTTTGTGTACAGGTGAATTTAAAAATTCACAAACATCTTTTATTGTTGTACAATCTGGCGTATGTACTTTTTCTAAAGAAAGCATTTGCTCTTCTTGTTCGACAATAGTGTTAAGCTCTGCTTTTTCAGTATTTGCTGCAAAATCACAATTTGTACAGTAAACAATTTCGGCTTCACCACTATTTGCTAAAACCATAAACTCATGTGAGCCGCTACCGCCAATTGCACCAGAGTCTGCTTCCACAGGTCTAAAATCAAGGCCACAACGATTAAACACATTTGTATAAGCTTCATACATTTTTTGGTAAGATACTTCCAGTTTTTCTTCATCGCGGTCAAAAGAATATAAATCTTTCATTATAAATTCACGACCACGCATCAGTCCAAATCTTGGACGTCTCTCGTCACGATATTTATTTTGTATTTGATATAAAAGCACCGGCAACTGCTTATATGATCTTATGTCACTTTTTACTATTGTTGTTACCATTTCTTCATGTGTAGGACCTAAACAAAAAGGTCTTTTATGCCTATCTGTCAAACGAAACATCTCATCTCCGTATACAGACCAACGACCACTTTCTTGCCATATTTCAGCAGGTTGAACTATTGGCATAGAAATTTCTTGACCATCTTTAGCATCCATTTCTTCACGCACAATTTGTTCTATTTTTTTCAACACTCGCCATGCTAGTGGTAGATAGGTATAAAATCCACCTGCAGCTTTTTTTATAAAACCTGCTCTAAGTAGCAGTTTATGGCTTATAACTTCCGCCTCTGCCGGCACTTCGCGCAGCGTTGGTGCATATAATTTAGAAAATAACATTAAGCTCTCGCCCTCTCTTTTAATATCTCATCTATCTCTTTTGACAATTCATCAAGCAATTTATCTTGTTCTACTTTGCGCAATATCTGACCTTTTTTAAAAATAAGTCCTTGTCCTTTGCCGCCTGCTATCCCTACATCAGCAGTTCTAGCTTCACCTGGTCCATTTACTATGCAGCCCATAACTGCAACTGTTATATCATCTTTAATTGTGGATAGTTTCTCTTCCACTTTGAGCGCTAGTTTCTCTAAATCAATTTCTGTTCTTCCGCAAGTAGGACAAGATACTATCGTAGGTCCATAAGATCTAAGTCCAAGTGCTTTTAAAATTTGCCTGCCAACCTTTACTTCCTCAACAGGATCCCCTGTCAAAGAAACCCTTAATATATCGCCTATCCCTTGAGCTAAAAGCGCACCTATGCCGACAGCCGATTTTATTATCCCGCTATTAATAGTGCCTGCTTCTGTTATTCCTAAATGCAGTGGATAATCGACTTTATTTGCAATAAGTTGATATGTGGCTATTGTAAGTGGGACATCATGTGCTTTTAGCGAAATTTTTATATCGTGAAAGTCTAACTCTTGTAAGATTTCAATATTACGCATTGCCGCTTGCACCAAATCTTCAGGTTGCGGCTTTTGGTTCTCTCTTATCAAATCTTTTGGCAAAGAGCCTGCATTTACTCCTATCCGAATAGGTATATTGCACTCTTTGGCTTTTTGCACTACTTTTGCAACATTTTCTTTACTGCCAATATTTCCAGGATTTATGCGCAAAGCATCTACTTTATTGTCCATTGCCAAAAGTGCCAAGCGATAATCAAAGTGAATATCAGCGATAATAGGTATTTTAACTGCTTTTTTAATATCAGTTAAAGAGTTTGCTGCCTGTTCATCAGGTACAGCAAGACGAACTATATCACAACCTGCATCAACAAGCTGCTGTATTTGTTTGATAGTGGCTTTTACATCATGAGTTTTAGTATTAGTCATTGATTGAACTGATATTTGACTATCACCACCAACTAAAACGCCACCAATATTTATTTGTCTGGTTTTTCTTCTCATAATATTTAGACCTCTTTTTAAGAGCTAAGTCTGATAACATCTTTAAATGTTGCAAAAATAAGCAAAGAAAATAGTAGTATCATCCCTACATATTGAATTTTCTGCATTGTATTAGCACCTAGCTTTTTACCGCGTATGCCTTCAAGCATAAGTACAACTATATGTCCACCATCAAGTAATGGTAGCGGCAGTAAATTTATTATCCCTAGATTTATACTCAGTAGCGCTGCAAAATTAAGTAGTGGAATAATTCCGTATTGCGCAACTTTACCTGCCATTTGAGCGACACCAATAGGTCCTGCTAAATCTGCCGGTTGACTACGATCAAATATTAAATAGTAAAAGCTTGTAATCATCTCTTTGCAAATCATATATGTCTGTGTGACAGAAAGTTGCATAGCCTCAATCACACCAGGTTTATATGTAGTTGTTTTAGCAATAACACCTATTACAGATTTTTTTGCTTTGGCATCATACTGAGGTATAACAACTAAATTCAAGTTTTGACCATCACGCTCGACAACCAATTTTATTTGTTGGTTTGACTTGTCTTTGATATTATCTACAAGCTCTGACCAAGTGCCTACTTTTTTACCATCAACAGATACAACTTTATCATTTTCTTTTAAACCAGCTGTTGCAGCGGGTGTATTTTCTATAATTTTACCAAACTGAGGCAAATCAACAGGCTTTTGCAAGCCAGATGTCATTATTATTATAAAAAAGAGTACTATGGGCAAAAGCAAATTCATTGTAGAACCTGCTAAAACAACTAATATCCTTTTAATTAATGATTGATTGTCAAAATTTCTCGGATCTTCTTCATCATCTGGATCCATTCCAGCGATTTTATTATACCCACCCAGTGGTATAGCTCTCAAAGAATAAAGTGTTTCGCCTTCTTGTTTTTTATAGATGCCAGGTCCAAACCCTATGGCAAATTCTGTAACTTTCATACCTGATAACTTGGCGATGACAAAATGACCAAGTTCGTGTACGAATACTAGTAAGCCAAAAACAAAAATTGTGGCTAAAATTGTTATCACAAAAAAATCCTCCTGTTATTTTAAGCTTTGAGTATATTCTTTTACATACTCTCTAGCTTTTTTATCTGCTTTAATTATATCATCTAATGTTGGTTGTTGAACCATTTCACATTTTTGCATAGTGTATTCTATTGCTTTTGGTATATCAAGGTAACTTATATTACCTTTAATAAAATTATTTACCGCCTGCTCATTTGCTGCATTATAGATACAAGGCATTGTACCGCCCATTTTTCCTGCATCAAAAGCAAGTTTTAATGCCGAAAATGTTTGCATATCTGGTTGTTCAAAAGTCATGTGAGAAAGCTTAAAAAAATCTAATTTTTCAAAACTACTATCCCAGCGCTTAGGATAAGAAAAAGCATACTGAATCGGCACTTTCATATCAGGTAACCCAAGTTGTGCGATAACAGCGCCATCAGTATATTCAACCATAGAATGTATTATGCTTTGTGGATGAACAACTACAGTTATTTTATCATAATCTATATCAAATAACCAATGTGCTTCAATAACTTCTAAGCCTTTGTTAGCAAGAGTTGAAGAATCTATAGTTATCTTTTGTCCCATTGCCCAGTTAGGGTGCTTTAAGCAGTCTTGCAAAGTAATATTTTTAAGTTGCTCTAACGATTTTCCTCTAAATGGACCACCTGAAGCTGTAAGCAATATTCTTTCAATTTTACTTGTATCTTGACCAGTTAAAGATTGAAATATAGCACTGTGTTCGCTGTCTACAGGAATTAAAGTACAATTATATTCTTTTATTTTAGGCATAATGATACTACCTGCGGCAACAAGTGTCTCTTTGTTAGCCAAAGCAATTTCTTTTTTGCTTTCAATTGCTGCAAGTGTTGGTAAAAGTCCTGCAAAGCCAACTATTGAGGCAAGCACCATATGTATTTTTTCATAAGTTGCCGCTTCAATAAGCCCTTTTTCACCGTCTATAATTTCTGTTTTACCTTTATAGCGATTTTTTAATCTTTTTGCTGCATCTTCATCAGACAATACTGCTATATCTGGCAAAAATTCATTTATCTGTTGTTCTAAAAGTTCATCATTTGCATTTGCAGCCAATGTAGTAACTTTTATTTTATCCTTATTTGCTCTGGCTATTTCTAATGCCTGCTGACCAATAGAACCAGTACTACCTAAAATAGCTATATTCTTCATAATCTACCCTACCATTAAAATTAAATATATATATACTGCCGGCATTACAAACAAAATACTGTCAAATCTATCTAGCACTCCACCGTGTCCAGGAAAAATACTACCTGAATCTTTAACTGAGCAAAATCTTTTTAGCTGTGATTCGCAAAGATCACCAAGTGGCGCAACAACAGCTATGATAAGACCTAGAAACACAAGATTGTAAATGCCTAAATTAAATAAATAAGTGCCTAAAAAATATACACTTGCTACGCATCCAACAAATCCACCGATTGCGCCTTCCCAAGATTTTTTAGGACTTAGCTGTGGGCACATTTTATGCTTGCCAATAGTTATGCCTACAAAATATGCAAAAGTATCACTTGACCAAGTGCCAAGCAGTCCTAGCCATAAAAATATCTCACCTAAACTCATTTTACCAAAATAGTTTTCAACAATATTTGTTTGAGCAAATTGTCTAATTAAGATTATTTGAGCAAAAAACAAACCTGTATAACACAAAGCAAATATCGAAAAAAAGTTGCATTGTAGCCATTTTGAATTTTTAAACTTTATTATTCCTTCAATTAAAACAAATAATATGAAAGCATTAAAAGCAAGCATTAGTTTTTCAGCACCAAAAAAATATGCTACTAAACACAAAATAGGCACGCAAATCATTCCTGAAAAAAGATAAATTTGTGCCCCAATTTTTTTTGCCATATTATTTAATTCGACAGTAGCGACAAAAGAAAAAATTGCTACTGCTAAAGCAAAAACCAATCCACCGTAATTTAGCAAAAATACAACTAGCGGTATACCAACAATGGCTGTTAAAAGCCTTGGTAAAAGCACTAAAACACCTACTTTATTTTTTATTTAAAGCGCCAAAGCGTCTGTCTCTTGTTTGATAGTCTTGTATTGCCTTACAAAAATCTTCTTCTTTTATATCAGGCCAAAATGTATCTGTAAACCAAATTTCCGCATAAGCTATTTGCCATAGCAGAAAATTACTTATTCTCATATCTCCGCCAGGTCTTATAAGTAAATCAACATCAGGAAGATTTACTGTGTATAAGTAATTTTTGAAAATGGTTTCATCAATTTGGTTATTTTCTATTTTACCATTTTTTACATCTTTGAGTATATTATTCACAGCATTGATAATTTCTGCTTGTCCACCATAGTTTACAGCAAGATTTAGAACAAGTCCTGTATTATCTTTTGTTATATCAATAGTTTTTTCTGCCCGTTCTCGAACTTTTGTCGGTAATTTTTCTAATTTACCACTAAAAATAACTTTTACATTTTCTTTATTTAGTTCATTAATTTCTTTTTTTAAATAAGAATCTAGCAAATTCATTAAGAAATTAACTTCAAGCTCTGGTCGTTTCCAATTTTCAGTAGAAAAAGCATAAACAGTTATAGCTTTTACACCTATATTATTTGCTAGACGAACGATTTTTTTTAAGGTCTTAGCACCTTCTTTATGTCCGAATGTTCTAGGCAAACCTTTACTCTCAGCCCAGCGCCCATTGCCATCCATTATTATGGCAATATGCCTAGGAATATTTTGCATATTAAGATTATCTATAAAATTCAAAGCCTTATACCCCTTTAACTTAGTATAAAGACACAACCCCCTCATATGAGGGGGCATTTACATCAAGGTGCCTCAATTGCACCTACTGGACAAACACCAGCACATGCACCACATTCAATACATTCATCACTTATTACATATGGAGTGCCTTCTGCTATAGCTCCTACTGGACATGTAGCGGCACAAGCACCGCAAGAAATACAGGTATCATTAATTTTGTATGCCATTTCTTACACCTCCCTTCTAATTTTGCTACATAGTAAAAATTCATATTGATTTTGTTCATTTTTTGTTTGTTTTATGATAAATTTGTCCACAGAAAATTCATTTTGAGCATTTTTACCTACATTTTTTGCTTCTTTAAATGTATAACTGTAGCCATTTTCATCCAAATAAATTTTAGCCTGATTAAATTCCCATGCCAAAAAATCCATTATACTTCCATTATTTCCTTTTCTTTGTGCAAGCAAATATTATCTGCTTCTTTTATATATTTGTCTGTGATTTTTTGCATGTTATCTTGTGCCTTTTTAGCATCATCTTCTGTTATAGTTTTATCTTTTTCTTCTTTTTTAATAACATCATTAGCGTCACGTCTTATGTTTCTAATAATTACTTTATATTCTTCACATTTTTTCTTGACGATTTTTACTATCTCTTCTCTTCTTTGTTCTGTAAGTTGTGGTATAGCTATTCTGATAACAACACCATCACTATTAGGATTCAATCCTAAATCTGATTTTAAAATAGCTCGCTCTATATCCTTCATAACTGTCTTTTCCCAAGGTTGAATGACAATCATTCTGGGTTCAGGAATAGAGATGTTTGCAACTTGGTTTATAGGTGTAGCAGTGCCATAATAATCCACCATAACTTTATCTAACAAAGCAGGTGTGGCACGACCGGCACGAATTGTTGCATAATCTTTGTGCATAGTATCTAATGTTTTTTTCATTTTCGTTTCATTATTTGAAAGTAATTCACTAATTTCAGCCATGATATTATCCTCCTATTATTGTCCCTATTTGTTCACCGTTAGCGACTTTTACAATATTGTTTGGATTATCTATGTTAAATACAACTATAGGTATTTTATTATCCATACAAAGACTTATTGCTGTAGAATCCATAACACCTAAACCTTGTTTGATTACTTCTATATATTCTAAGGTTTCAAACATTTTTGCATCTGGATTAAGTTTAGGATCGCTATCATAAACACCATCAACATTCTTTTTAGCCATTAAAATAGCATCTGCTTCAACCTCTGCTGCTCTTAGCGCCGCTGTTGTATCCGTTGAAAAGTATGGGTTACCAGTACCAGCTGCAAAAATTACTACTCTTTTTTTCTCTAGATGTCTGATTGCTCTCCTACGAATGTAGGTTTCTGCTATTTGTCTCATTTCAATTGCTGTTTGTACTCTTGTATCTACTCCTCTTGCTTCTAGTGCATCTTGCAAAGCCAAAGAGTTGATAACTGTAGCCAACATTCCCATGTAATCTGCTGTAGCTCTATCCATGCCTTTAGAACTTCCAGATAGTCCCCGCCAAATATTGCCGCCACCATTTACTATGGCAACTTCTAAATCAGTTTGATTTACTTTTTGGATTTGAGCTGCAATTTCATCTACTACATTAGGGTCAATTCCATAGCCTTTTTCGCCTGCCAGTGCTTCACCGCTTAATTTCAAAACCACTCGTTTGAACTTTCGCTCTTTCATAACCTAACCCCCAACCTTAGCTATATTAATTCTACAAAAATAAGGTTTCTCCTTTTTAAGTTTAATATAAATTATTAAAAAAGAGAACACAAAAGTGTTCCCTTTTCATTTATTAATCATTTTTTACAAAAGCCATAACTTCAGCAGCGAAATCTGTTTCTTTCTTTTCGATTCCTTCACCTAATTGATAGCGAACAAATCGACGAATTGTTATGTTTTCGCCTATTTTTGCAATGCTTTGAGTAATCAGTTGGCTAATTGTGTTGTCTTGATCTTTAACAAACGGTTGTTCTAAAAGACAAACTTCTTTGTAGTATTTTTCAATTCTACCTTCAACCATTTTATCAACGATTTTCTCTGGCTTGCCTTCGTTTAGTGCTTGTGCGCGTAAAATATCACGTTCGTGTTGTAATGTTTCTTCAGGAACTTGTTCTTTATTTAAATAAAGTGGATTTGCTGCTGCAATGTGCATAGCAATATCTTTAACCAATAGTTTAAAGTCATCTGTTTTAGCAACAAAATCAGTTTCACAGTTTACTTCAACTAAAACGCCAATTTTACCACCAGCATGAATATATGCCTCAACTGTGCCTTCACTAGCAACGCGTCCAGCTTTTTTAGCTGCTGCAGCGAGTCCTTTTTCACGTAATACATCTACAGCTTTATCTATATCACCATTTGTTTCGGTTAAAACTTTTTTGCAGTCCATCATGCCCGCACCTGTGCGTTCACGCAGTTCTTTTACCATAGCTGCTGTTACCATCTATATTTTCCTCCTAAGACAATTTTATTTATTCTTGTTCGTCGCTATTTTCTTCAGCTGCTGTTTCAAATTGTACGCCTTGACGACCTTCTAGTACTGCATCAGCAAGTCTAGCTGTAAGTAGTTTTACCGCTCTTATAGCATCATCATTTGCTGGAATTACATAGTCTACTTCATCAGGATCACAGTTTGTATCAACAATACCAACTACTGGTATATTAAGTTTTCTAGCTTCTAGAATTGCTATATGTTCTTTTCTTGGATCAACAACAAATATAGCACCAGGTAATTTGTGCATGTCCTTGATACCAGCTAAGAATTTTGTCAAGCGAGACATTTCATGTTTTAAAGAAAGTACTTCTTTTTTTGGTAACACATCAAAAGTTCCATCTGTTTGCATTGTTTCTAGTTGGCGAAGACGAGCAATACGTTTTTGGATTGTTTGGAAATTTGTGAGCATTCCACCTAGCCATCTTTCGTTTACATAGAACATATTGCAACGCATTGCTTCTTCTTGCACTGCTTCTTGTGCTTGTTTTTTAGTACCAACAAATAAAATTGTTTTTCCTTCTAGTGCTACGCTACGTAAAAAATTGTAAGCTTCATCAATTTTTTTAACGGTTTTTTGTAGATCAATAATGTAGATACCGTTACGTTCTGTAAATATGTACTGTGCCATCTTTGGGTTCCAGCGTCTTGTTTGATGACCAAAGTGAACCCCCGCTTCTAAAAGCTGTTTCATTGAAATTACTGCCATTTTTTCATTCCTCCTGTTTTTTCCTCCGCAAACATCATCTTATTTTCTACCAAAAGTTGGAACAGGAAATAATTAGTTTGCGTGTGTATTTTTTTAACACCGATAAGTATTATATCATATATAAATAATAAAAGTCTACTAGATTATTCAATCTGATAGACTTTTATTTTTCTATAGCTTTTCTTGTCAATTTTACTTCACTAATTCCCAGCCTTAATGTTTGAGCAATATATGTATCATCATAACCACTGGCAGCTAGACGAAGTATTTGTTTTTGTCTAAATTTTGGTTCAGCTTCCGCCATATCTATATTAACTTTTGAGGTTGGAAAATCTATTACATTTTTAGATAGCTCTTCTTGTTTTGTATTAGCTTGCTCTTGTAGTATAACTTTGCTAATAGTTTCTTCTGGCAAAGTTTCTTTTGTTTCTAGGTGTGGAGCTTGATTGTATGACGCTTTTATAAAATGCTGAGCAAATGATTGTTGTATAGGATCTTGGGTAATTATTTGTTGTGCGTTTGTTTTATATACAACATTTTGTTTTATTTCGTTAAGAGAATATTTGTATAGTTGTTCTTCAGCTATTTTGCAACGTATTTTAAGTTCTTCTATCGTTTCTTGGGATTGTTCTAACAAATATTCCAAGTCGTCTGTTGCTCTAGTTAGTTTATCAACGGCGACAGTTGCTGTTGATTGTATATCTTTTTCAAAGCTTTTAACTTGATCGGTAAAATCAAGTGATAATAGTTTTACAATCATGTGTCTTTTATAAACAAGAAATATAATTGCAAATGTTATTAAAAGTAAAGCGGTAATTATGCTTACAGTCATAGTAACACCTCTATGAGCTTATATCTAAATTTTTACCTATTTGAGGATCAAGTCCATCTCTTTTTTTTGCTTGTTCTTTTGGATGTTGCTGTTCCTCTTTTTGTTGAGAAAACTTATTACTATTTTTATTTTTTTGTTGTTCACGTTCTTTATCACGTGTTATTTTACTAAACTCGCCACTTTTTGTCTCTTGTACTTTAGCTTTTTTATTTTGTGCTTCTTTTTGTAGTTTTTCGGCAAATTGTTGTTGTGCATTATGAGACTGATCATTTTGCACTGCTTGTACTTTACTAACATCTGTTACGTACGGCAAAATTATTTGCATATCTATTGGTCTTATTGTCATAAACTACACCCCACTTTAGCTATGAATATGGTGAAAACTTAACTTCTCCATTTTCTACATAAAAAGTAGTATATTGCATTACATCTCTAACTGGATAAACTATGTTATTTACAACCATTTTTACACCAGGAAAAATTGTACCACTGCATTTTATTCTACCATTAGTAAGGTTGTCAAATTCAACTTCAATTTCTTGTAAGCGTTCTTTAGCTTTGTTAATTGCTGATAATAAAGAGAAGTTTACTACAGTAAGTTTCATATATAGCTCTTGTCTATTTTCAGGAATTATAGAAGTTTCTTCTGGTTTAATTAGAACTAAAGATTTTTTTACACCTTCTTGTTTTGTTACAGATTCTTTGTATTCATCTTTAATTTTAATATATTCTTGTTTTAGTTCAGGATTAATTCCCACTTCGACTACAGTTGGCGGTGCCATATGCGTTCCAACGTTTTTAGTTATAATTTCTTCGCCTGCTGATACGTGCCCACCAGCAATAAGTCCTTTAGCTCCTGTAACGGATACTTTCCTACCTGCTCTTACTTTGCTGTGAAATATTGCATCAGTAATAATTATTTCATTGCCTGCTGTTAAATCAGCATTTTCAACAAATTTAGCAACAATATTGTTTTTAGCTTTGACATAGGAATTTATTACTCCTTGTATACCTTGTTTTATTTCAATTGTTTCACCTTCAACTATGCCACCAAAAATACTACCTTGTATAACAACAGAACCTTCTGCTTTTACAAAAAATCCTGCTTGAACATTCCCTTTTACAGTAACATTTCCAGGAAAGGTTATGTTACCAGTAGAAAAATCTACATCGCTTTTTATTTCCAAAACCGGTAATACTTCTATTTTATCATTTGTTACGAGTAAATGACCCGCCGTTTTAGCAATAAAAAGGTTTCCTTCTAAAACTACATTTTTACCCAGTTTCATTCTTTTGTCTTTACCGATAACAAAATGGATTACTTTGCCTTTTACTGTACTACCTGCTTGACCATCGGCAACTGGTATTTTTTCAGCTATTATTTCATTTTCCAATATGGCAGAGAATAAATCAAGATTTTTATAATCTACTCTACCGCCTTCAATTTCTTTTGGTCTACCTTTTTCACCATCTATTTTCTGTTTAAAAATTATTTCGGCATCTTTTCCATTAACTGGTGGCTTGCCTTCTGCGATTGTGTATGTTTTACCAGGATGTGCAAGCAAATCATCTACAGCTTGTTCATTTATTCCAAAAACTACACCCGATTTGGTAAGAGTTTGCATAACATCGTCTTTAGTTAACTGGGCATACTTACTGCTTCCCATTATGCATGCACTTGCTTTCATATCATTATCTACACATAAAATACTTACTTTTGGCATTTCAACTTTGCCAATAGCTGTTTCTGTATCTATTTTTTCGATAGCAGAATTAATAGATCGTTCTTCTATTATATGTATTTCCATTTCTTTTAGTTTTTTCTTGACACTATCAACTAATTTTTGGTTTTCGTTTTCGTCAAATTTTTCGTAGACAGTTAGATAAACATTGGAATCACGGATTTCTAGAGAAAATCTACCTGCTTCGTTTTCTATTGTTTCTTTTGCAATGTTAATCATAGAAAAGCTCCTTTTTTATAATAAATTTTCTTTTAAATCCACTAAAGATTCTTTAAGTTTTGAGATAGCTTTAGTGTGTAGTTGTGATATTCTTGCTTCTGATAAATTCATAACTAAGCTAATTTCTTTCAAAGTAAGCTCTTCGTAATAGTATAACGATATAACCATACGTTCTTTTTCTTTTAGTTTATCTATTACTTTTGCCAAAGTTTCTTTAACTTCTGCTTTTTCAAACACTTCAGCAAAATTAGTATTTATAGTTTTACCACTTTCTTCATATTTATAAAAATCCTCTAATGGTAAAACTGTTGTTACTTGTATTTCAGATAACAGGCTGGAAAGCTGCTCTTGGCTTACAGAAAGTTCTTTAGCTATCTCTTTATCTGTTGCTACTCTACCAAGTCTGTCTTCCAATTTTTTTACTACAGACTGATAGTTCTTAGCTTTTTGCCTTACAGAAGTAGGAACCCAATCTTGTACTCTCAAATAGTCTAGAATGGAGCCTCTAATCCTAACTGTTGCAAATGTTTCAAATTTTACTCCACGTTCAATGTCATATCTTTCTATTGCTTGTATTAAACCTAAGAACCCCGTACTTAAAAAATCATCTCTGTCAACATATGTTGGTAATCCTATTGCTAATTTTCCTGCTACTATTTTTACAAGTGGGAGATATGTTTGTGATAAAAGATTTCTAAGTTCTATGCTGCGTGTACGATTATAATCTCTCCAAGTAGCTATAAGCTCTTCTTCGTTTTTTAAATCTATCATCACAGATACCTCTTAAGTTAGTTGTCAGAATCTTTATTCACAATTACTATTTTGTCAAAGGAATCATCTTCTAAATATGCATTTTCTTTGCTATCTGCCTCTGTTTCCAAATCCTTTTCATCGTCAAGTGAAGTTTCTTTTATAGATAGATTATCTTCTTTGTCACTTTCAACTTGATTGGTAGCTTGCTCATACATTTGCAAATTGGATAAAAAGAATTTTTCTAAGTAAAACGCTACAAAATAACCAATGATACTAAAAAACACAAAAGAAATACCTGTTCTAAGTAAAATTGTTTTATAGCTTCTAACTCCTCCTTGCAATGCAAAAAAAAGTGTGAAAAACATCGCTGTAAGCGCAATTATAGCCACTATTATAAGCCCAATTTTGTTTAAATGTAAAATTTTTGAAAGATTAGCCATAATCATATTTCAGTTTCGCCTTTGTTTATAGTTTTTATTTTATATTTTCCTGTATCTAAAAACAACTCTACAGTCCTACCATATGTCCCTCCAGTATCAGAGGCTATAATAGGAATGTTTAGTTCTTTCAAGGTTTTCTTAACACTCTCTGTATTTCTATTGCCAATTGACAAAATGTCGCTTGCTTTATTTAAAGAAAACATTTGTGCTCCACCAGCTATTTTGGCTTGCATATTAATTTTAGATGCACCTTTATTTATAAGTTCATTTATCATTAGTGGTAGACAGGTATCTGCAAATTTTGCTAGATTTTCCGATTCTCTAGCTTGTGAGCTATCTGGCAACATAATATGCGCTAAGCCTCCTATTTTATGCTTTGCATCATAAATAGCAATGCCAACACAAGAACCCAAGCCATATGTTATTAAAGAATCAGGAGCTTTTCCAGTTTTGTAGTCTGCCAAACCTACTTTTATTAATTCTGGCATTATTTTTCTACTCCTGTTGCAAGAAGTATAGTTTCTAACGAGCCTGGATCTGGAACTAAAAAGAAGTTGCCACTTATTCCATCATCATCTGTTGTAAAGACAGTATCAATGACTAATGCATGGTCTCCTATCTGCCCTAATTGAGCCGTTATTACACTAAGTAGTGCTGCCGCCATATCCATAGCTAAAGATGGTATAGATGGCAATAATGTAAGCTTTGTAAAGTATGACAGAGCATTAAGATAGGCACTAGCTAAAATATTACCTATTTCCATAAGTGCAGATTCATCCATCGTTGTAAAGGTGCAGTCTTGATTTTTTTCTTTGCCAAGTAACATATTTACCAAATCAAATGCACTGTTAATCGGCATCAAAAACAGTATACTACCTGGAGCTTGTCCAAAAACTCTTAAATAAACTCCGGCTACCATTATATCTGGACCACCAACCATATCTGGTATATCGCCAAGTGGTAGAATAGAAACTTTTGGTACATTCATGTCTATGCGCTTATTGATAATTTGTGATAAAGCAGTGGCAGCATTACCAGCACCAACATTCCCTATTTCTTTAAGTGCATCTAGTTGCACTGGTGTGAGATCCAAAATTTCGCTCATTGACAAACGTCACTCCCTTTAACAAATAAGCACAATAAGTATTAATCACTTGATAAGCCTATTATTTCTTTTATGTTAAGCATAATTAGCAGTCTATTGCCGGTTTTACCAACACCAGAAACAAAATTGCGCTCAACTGCTGTGTCAATACTGCTTGGTGGTTCTACATTAACCTTATCAATAATAGTAACTTCTGAAACGGCATCAACTGTAACACCAAAAGAAATGTCGTCTATCTTTAATATAATTATTCGGCTTTCTTCTGTTATTGTTCTATTAGGTAAATTCAAGCGATTTTTTAAATCTATAACAGGCAAAACACTTCCGCGTAAATTCATCACACCTAAATAATATTCTGGAGTTCTTGGTACACGCGTAATTGAAATCATTTTTCTTATTTCACTTACATGTCCTATATCTATAGCATACTCTTCATTTGCAAGTCTAAAAACGACAAGCTGTATTTCCTCATTTTGTCTTACATCTTCACTACTTATAGTTTTATTCTCGTTTTGCATTTATAACTCACCTCCAAATACATTATGCAGTTTGCATTAGTGTGCCAACATCTAAGATAAGCGCGACACTGCCATCACCCAATACAGTTGCCCCTGCTATTACATTTATATTTGTCATTAATTTACCCAGTGATTTTATAACTATGTCGTGCTGTCCAACAAGCATATCAACAATTATACCTGCTTTTTGTTCACCCATATGTACAATGACGACATATAGCTCTTCTTCTGTCTGTTGAACATTTTCATCTCTTGGTACACTCAAGGTCTTGTCTAGTCTAATTATTGGTATTATTTGTCCTCTTAATAAGAACACTTCCTTATTTTGTACTGTTGATATTTCAGATGGTAAGATATTAATTGTGCTATCAATCGAGCCTAGTGGTATAGCATAGGTTTCCTCAGAAACTTTAATTAAAAGTGCTTGTATAATTGCCAAAGTAAGTGGTAGACGAATTTTAAATTTGCTACCTTGACCGACTTTGGTCTCTACATCAACCATTCCACCTAGTGCTTCTATCTTCGTTCTTACTACATCCATTCCTACACCGCGACCAGAAATGTCTGTGACGGTTGTGGCTGTTGAAAAACCTGCTGCAAAAATAATCTTAACTGCCTCACTATCATCCATTTTATCTGCTTCTTGTTGAGTTATAACGCCTTTTTCTACAGCTTTGCGTTTGATAAACTCAGGGTTTATACCCTTACCATCATCTTCAATATCTATGACCACATTATTTCCTTCGTGTGAAGCAATAAGTTTTACTTCACCGACAGGATTTTTACCAGAATCGCGCCGCTCTTGAGCACTTTCTATCCCATGATCAACAGAATTTCTTAAAATGTGCATTAGTGGGTCGCCAATTTCATCTATAACAGTTCTATCAAGCTCTGTTTCTTCACCTTCAACAATAAGATTTATTTCTTTGTGTAGTTCTCTTGAAATATCTCTAACCATTCTTGGGAATCTATTAAATACTTGCCCAATTGGAACCATTCTAATTTTCATAACTATGGATTGTAATTCCGTTGTAACCCTATCCATTTGTTCTATTGTTTCGACAAGATCTGGAAGTTTGTGCATTATTCCAATTTGCGCTAAACGTGTTTTGTTAATAACAATTTCACCAACTATATTTAATAGTGTATCCAGCTTATCAATATCAACACGTACAGACTGTACACTTTTTACTTTATGTTCATCATTCTTTTTGGCTTGTGCTGGTGTTTTTGAAATTACCGATGTTCTTGGTTCTTTATCTTTTTCTTCTACTTTTGTTTGGCTAGATTCAAATCTAAAATCTGGCAATTTATTTATTTCAACAGCAACTACTTCTGATATATTAAGCAACCGCGCCTTAATCTCTTTATCCTCTTTACTTGAGAGAATTACTATATCAAAATCAGTTTTAAAATTTTCTTTTTCTAAATCTTCCGCTACAGGAATTGTTTTTATAACTTCACCAAAATCTTCAAGGCAAGTCATAATCATATAAACACGCGCAGATTTCAAGACACATTTTTCATCTAGCGAAATGTGTATATGATAAGCAACTAAGCCTTGTTCAGTAGCCGCTGCTATTATGCTTTTGTCTGTTTCATTAAGCTCTACTAAAGAAATTGCCTCTTGATTTACTTCAGTATTTTGAATAATTACAGGAGTATCAGCAACTTTTTTGCTTGTAGGTACTACTTTACTGCCACCTGCAGTTTGTTTTACCTCAGCAACAAGCTCTGATACATCTTCGCTATCTTCGCCATTTACAGCACTATCAACAAGTCGTTCTAATGTATCAACGCAACGAAATAACAAGTCAGTAATGTTTTCATCACAAGCTAGTGTTTCTTTTCTTAATAAATCTAATACATTTTCCATTTCATGAGTGAGCTCTGCTATGCAAGTAAAGCCCATTGTTGCTGACATGCCTTTTAAAGTATGTGCACTACGAAATATCTCATCTAAAACAGAAATATTATTTGTATCGCTTTCTAATTCCAGCAAACACCTATTTAGTGTTTGTAAATGCTCTCTAGATTCTTCCATAAACATGCCCATGTATTGGTTTGTATCCATTTATCCACACCTCCAAAAATTACTCAAGAACTGCTTTGATTATCTCATCAGCTACATTATAAATAGGAACTACTTTATCTACTACACCAAGTGCCGCTGCAGCCTTGGGCATTCCGTAAACAATAGATGTCTCTTGGCTTTCTGCTATATTATAACCTTTTTTTTCCTTTATTTTAACCATACCAGTAGCTCCGTCTTGACCCATACCTGTTAATAGCACACCTATGCATTTAGAGTCATACAGCTCTGCTGCAGATTCAAACATTGGATTAACTGCTGGTCTATGACCACCAATAGGCGGTTCTTTATTGAGATTTATTTTGACAGAACCATCTAATGTTTTAGAAAATTTTATATGAAAGTCACCAGGAGTGATATATACTGTCCCTTTTTGTATTATATCGTTATTTTCAGCCTCCTTGACTTTAATTTGAGATATAGAGTCCAACCTATCTGCTAAAGATTTCGTAAAGCCTGGCGGCATATGCTGCACTATTACCACTCCACATGGTAGATTTGCAGGTAGTTTTGGTATTACCTCCTGCAGCGCTTTAGGTCCACCAGTTGATGTTCCAATAGCTACAAATTTTTCTTTTGTCTTTATTTGTCCGCCAACATTTATATTTATTGGTTTTTGTACTTGATTAGTTTCTCGTAATTCTTTTAAATTTGCTGAAAGAGCATTCCGACAAGTAGTAAGTACACTTTGCTTTATTATATTTAAATCTCGGATATCTTTTGTAACAAAATCTACAGCGCCTAGCGATAATGCTTTTATGGTTTCTTCTGAGCCTTCTTTTGTCAGTGCGCTAACAACCACGACTGGCAGAGGATTATCGCGCATAATTATTTTCAAAGCATCTATACCATTCATTATTGGCATTTCTATATCTAATGTTACAAGATCTGGTTTATATTTTTTTACTTTTTCAACTGCTTCAAAACCATTTTTAGCAAAATCAACAACTGTGAAATCAGAAGTTTCATTAAATAAATCTATCAAAATTTTCCGCATAAAAGCAGAATCATCTACAATTAATACTTTCTTCACAAACTGTTCACCTCGCATTCCCATTGCTTAACTTTTATAGATTATAATACTCCTCTATTACGATTATCCAGCATTTTTAAATTTAGAAAGCTAATTATTTTCTTTTTTATTTGCTCTTCCATATCCATAAATTCAATACCTGCTAAATAAAGTTTTTTGCCATCTGCAGTTTCTTCTATTGGCTTTCTTCTAACTTTAGCAAGAGCTCTAATTACTTCTTTACCTAAGAGTATCTCTAGCCAAATTGTAGTATCTATTGGTAATTCATCTTTATTTGCTAAAGTTATTAAAGCTCCACCAGCACTCAAATTTTTAGTCATAACTACTGTTTGGGTGCTTTCTATAGGCATATTATCTTTATTGAGAACAATATACTTTATAGGCAATCTAATATTGTGTCTAAAAAAATTTCTAAGTTGTATCTTTTTTATATTTGTAGGTGTAGAAATAACCCAAATTGGCACAGGATTCATAACATATTTTAACAAAGAAGAGTCAAAGGAATATAAGACTCCATCGCTAACAAAAACTCTACCAAAAACTTTTTCATTTAACGGCAGATACACAGGAATAGAGTTTCGCATTGGCATAGCTACTACTAAATCATTATTTACTAAATCTTCTACTCTACTAGAAAAATACTCGGTAGTGTTAGCAATTGATAATTCGATTTTTTGATTTATACGAAAAATTTCCGCTACATTAGCCACTATTTACCTACCTTTTTGAATTTTATAAAATTTTGTTTTTCTAAAAATTTTTTCAAAAATCCAGAAAAACCATTTGTCTCTATTTTTTCTGAACCAAAGGCTATTTTATGTGCTATGTTTATTATACACTTTGCTGCTGGTGATTCTGGAAATTGCAACAATAATGGGTTTTGCGTTTTTATAGAAGAAGATACACAAACGTCTTCATAAATGTAACCTAAATTCTGTAAATTAACTTTTAAAAAGTGACTTATCGTTTTACCTAGTTTTTCAGATACTATATTACCTTCTTTTATACCATCTGCACGATTTACAATCAATCGTATTGGCGCATTGCCACTATTATTTGCGTAGGTTTTTACAATCGCATAAGCATCAGTTAAAGATGTTGGTTCTGGTGTCGTTACTAATATTATATCATCTGCCGCTAGTAAAAAGCTAATTACATTTTCACCCATACCAGCACCAGTATCAAGAAGTACGTAATCTATTTTCTCTTCATAGTTTAAAATGTTGTTAATCACTCTTTGTAACTGCATATTACTAAGTGTTGTAAGAGTTTTGATACCAGAACCGCCGTGCAAAAATTTTATATTGCGAGGTCCTGTAACAAGCACTTCTTCAAAAGTATGCGTGCCTTCAATAATATGGAGCATATTATATTTAGCACTGCAACCTAGCATAACATCTATGTTAGCCATTCCCAAATCAGCGTCAATTATCAAAACTTTTTTTTCATAATTAGCCAAGGCTAAAGCTAAATTAACAGTAAAGCTACTTTTACCAACACCACCTTTACCACTAGTTACTGCTATAACACGCGGTTGATAATTTGGTTTTAAATTTTGGGGATTTTTATTTACGGTTATCGCCTGCTTTGATAACTCTCTTAATCTTTCTGCTTGATCAAACATTTTAATCCCTCAGTAATATATTTGTTAAATAGCTACTATCTATATTGTGAATGTCATCTGGTACGCTTTGTCCATTTGTTATATATGATATATAAATATCTGGAAATTGGTGCATTAAATTAAAAATATTACCTATATTTTTAGCTTCATCTATTTTGGTGAAAATTATATTTTCAAAACCACAGTAAGAAAATCTATCAATAATATCACTAGCATCTTGACTTTTAGTTGTACTACTTAAAACAAGATAATTATTTATTGTTTGATCAGCTTCCAATAATATCTTCAATTCTTCCATTTGCTCTTGATTGTATTGACTTCTTCCTGCTGTATCAATTAGTACAAGTTGTTTATCTTTGTGCTTTTCAAGGCATTTTCTCATTTCATTTGGTGAATAAACTACATCAAGTGGTATATTTAAAATATTAGCATAAGTTTTCAATTGTTCAACTGCTGCTATTCTGTAAGTATCTGAAGTTATAAATGCAACATCAGCATTATTTTCTAGCGTGAATTTTGCAGCTATTTTAGCGAGTGTTGTTGTTTTTCCCACGCCAGTAGGTCCAATTAAAGCAATTTTTGTACATTCTTGCTGTGATAAAACCACACCACTATTAGTTCTTATATATTTTTCCAGTCTATCACTAAGCATTTTTTTAGTGGCCTCTGGGTTTTTGTTAAGCATTGTAAGTGAGTATGGAAAACCTTTTAAAATTTGCTCTGCAAAGTTAGGTGATAAATCTTTATTTATAAGATAATCATACCATGGATTGTCTGGTGGTGTCTTGGTTTTTTCTAAAAGTTGTTCTAACATAAACCGCATACCAGTAATTTCTGCTTTTAAATCCTCGTCTTTAGGCTGATTATCAACAACTATAATTTTCTTTTCTTCAACGGCTACAGATGTTTGTTCTACAACATCAACTTTTTCATCACTTTTTAGTTGAGGAATGAGAAGTGGTTGCATTACTTGTGCATTGGCATTAAATATCTGAGCAATTGTATTGTCTTCCCGGTTAATATTATTACTATTATTTTCCTCTAAAATAGTTTCTTTGTCTAGTTTTTTTATATTTTTTTCTGGTTTTAATAGTGATTTGACAACAACGGGAGAATGTTTTTGCCTTGGTCTTTCTTTATTTTTTTCTTGTTGTTTAGATTTGCTTGTGCTTGTAGTTGTTTGTATATCATTGTCCACAGCTGCCATAACTTCTATCATTTCTCTACCAAAAAATCCACCTATACCACCTTTGCGAAATTTTCTAGTGTGTAATATTATGGCATCACGACCTAAAGTTTCTTTAACTTGGTTCATCGCTTCTTGCATGGTAAGAGCACTAAATATTCTAACTTTCATTAAATCCTCACCATCCCTACAGAATGAATTTCAGTTTTAGGCTCTAATTCAGCGTATGATAAAATTGTAAGTGTAGGTGCAGAACGTTCTACAAGTTTACGAACATACAATCTTGCATTTGGATTTGTTAGTATTATTGGCTGATAACCCATATTGGTAAGTTTTGGCATTTCTTGATTTATAGAATTAATAAAATCATTCATTGCTTTTGGCTCTAAATTAACATATGAACCATGTTCTGTTCTTTGCACAGATTGAATTATAGCATTTTCTGCTTCTATGTCTACAGTGAGACAGTAGATGGTATTATCTTGCACAAATTGCTTGCTTATTTGTCTTGCTAAAGCGTGTCTTGTATATTCTGTTAAAAGTTCTATATCTTTGGTTGATGTACCATAATCTGCTAGTGTTTCAAAAATTGTAACAAGATTGCGAATGGAAACTCTCTCACGTAGCAGCCCTGCTAAAACTTTTTGTAGCTCTCCAAGCGAAATAATATTTGGTATAAGTTCTTCAACAACTGCCGGATAATTACTACGAACAGAATCAACAAGTGTTTGAACGTCTTGTCTGCCAAGAATTTCTGCTGAGTTGGTTTTTATAAGTTCAGTAATATGTGTTGCCAAAACAGAAATTGGGTCAACAACAGTGTAACCTAATATTTCAGCATTTTCTCTTTCATCTTCTGGTACCCAAATAGCTGGTAAACCAAATGCCGGTTCTTGTGTTTCTATACCATCAATGTCAAACTCCGTTTGACCTGGATTCATTGCTAAGTAATGATCTAACAACAGTTCACCTTTTGCTATTTCTACACCTTTTAGTTTTATTATATAAGCATTAGGTTTTAATTGAATATTATCTCTTATGCGAATTGTCGGTACAACAAAACCAAGTTCTAATGCACATTGTCGTCTAATCATGATTATACGATCAAGCAAATCTCCACCTTGTGCAGTATCAACCATAGGAATAAGGCTATAACCTATTTCTAGTTCCATTGGGTCAACTTGCAATAAAGATACAACATTTTCTGGTTTTTTAATTTCTTCAATTTCTTTTTCTTCTTGTCTAACTATTTCGTTTTCTTCTTCTCTAATCAAAGTTTTACTCAAAGTTCTGGCAACTAAACCTAAAACTATAGCAATGGCTAAAAAAGGAGCTGAAGGAAGACCCGGTACAAGTGCAAGTAAAAATAATACTACCGCAGTAATATAAAATACTCTTGGTTTTGTAATCAATTGATTTGCCACATCGTGACCCATATCAGAGTCAGATGCAGCACGAGTTACAATAATACCTGTTGCAGTAGATATTAAAAGTGCTGGTATTTGATTTACTAGACCTTCACCAACGGTAAGCAGTGTATACGCCTGCAAAGCACTGACTATTGTCATATCTCTTTGCCAAACGCCTATGATAAATCCACCCAAAATGTTGATTATAACTATAATGATAGCAGCAATAGCATCACCTTTTACAAACTTACTAGCACCATCCATTGCTCCATAAAAATCTGATTCACGTTGGATTTTAATACGTCTTGCTTTAGCTTCTGCTTCTGTTATAAGTCCAGAGTTCAAGTCTGCATCGATACTCATTTGCTTACCTGGCATAGCATCAAGAGTAAACCTTGCCGTTACTTCTGCAACCCTTTCGGCACCTTTTGTTATAACAAGAAATTGTATAATTATAAGTATGATAAATACTATAAACCCAACAACAGCGTTACCGCCAACAACAAATTCTCCAAACGATTGTATAACTTCACCAGCGTAACCGTGTAATAAAATAAGTCTTGTTGACGATACATTAAGTGCTAAACGGAACAGTGTAGTTACAAGTAACAATGATGGGAACACAGAAAATTGTAATGGCTCAGTGTTATATATAGAAACCATAATAATCATAAGCCCCATTGTAATGTTTGTAGTCAAAAGTATGTCTAACAAAATTGGTGGCAATGGGATTATCATCATAACAACTATAGTAATCACTGCCATAGTTATAATAATATCACTATATTTTGTTACTCTAGTTAACCAAGACGGCGAATATTCCAAGTTTGTAAAGCTCCTTTTTTACATAAAACAATTAAGCTAGTCTGCGTTTTAATTTATAAACATATGCAAGTACTTCTGCAACAGCTTGATAAAGCTCAAATGGTATATAAGAACCTATTTCAACAGTTGCATATAAAGCTCTAGCTAAAGTTTTGTTTTCTAAAACAACTACATTATTATCTTGTGCTACCTGTCTGATTTTCAAAGCAATATTGTCTTGCCCTTTAGCAACCAAAATTGGTGCTGGCATACCATTTTCATATTTTAAGGCAACTGCAAAGTGTGTAGGGTTTGTTATTACTACGTCTGCTTTTGGCACCTCTTGCATCATTCTACGCATTGCCATTTCACGCTGTTTTGCTCTGATTTTGCTTTTTATTTGTGGATTACCTTCTGTTTGTTTGTATTCTTCCTTTACCTCTTGTTTGCTCATTTTTATGCTTTCTTTATGTGTATACCACTGATAGTAGTAGTCAAACAAAGCAATTACAAGCATTACCCCACCAACTCTAAGTCCAAGATCAATAACTAGCTGTCCGAAAAAAGCAGCACTATTATTAACATCATTACTAAACATTTTTGGTAGAATATACATTTGTTTTGAAATAAACAAATACATAAAATATCCTATTATAAGTATTTTTAATAGTGCTTTTGCCAAATTAGCTAACGCTGTTTTTGATAAAAACACCCTAGCAAAACCACTAATTGGGTTTACTCTATTAATATCTGGCATTAAAAGGCTCATATTAAACATAAAGCCTACTTGAAAATAATTTATTGCTATGCCAATTACAGCAATCATTAACATCATAGGAAGTACTATTTTTAAAAATGTCAGTATTAAAAACATTATTAGGCTGTTTATATTCTCTATATTTAAAGATATGGTAGAAGACTGTGTAAACATATATCTCATAACAGACTTCATTTCTTTTATCATCACTGAACCATATAAATCCAAAAAATAAAATGCTACCAATATAATCAGTGCAGAGTTTATCTCTATACTTTTTGCAACCTGACCTTTTTTACGGGCATCTTCTTTTCTTTTAGGTGTTGCCTCTTCGGTTTTTTCACCTGCAAACAACTGCAAGTCAAAGATAATTTTTTCTTTTTTATCCCAAAAAAGCGGCAAGTATTTTTTCAATATTAGTAGAAACTCCATTATAAGTCACCTTTAATATATATAAATATGTTGGTAAAAATACGCTTAGCATAAAAAGACCAACCGCTATCTTTAAAGGAATGCCAAGAACAAAAACATTCATTTGCGGCATTGTTCTTGCTAACATACCCATTGAAATATCTACAAGCAAGGTAACCATAAGCATTGGTACTGCTATTTGAAAAGCTGTTTTAAACATATTTACAAATAATTCAACAATTAGCATTGCCATATTTGGTTGTATTATCGCTTGATTTATTTGTAATATGCTAAAGCTATCAATCAAACCCATCAAAAAAACATGGTGTAAATCAGTTATGAAAAAAACTAAAGTAAATAATGCTTGTAAAAAATTACCTATCAATGGCATTTGCAACCCTGATTGTGGATCAACTACATTAACAATACCAAAGCCTACTTGTGTGTCCATCAATTCACCAGATACTTGTATGATAGTAAAAAACAAAGTTAAAACAAATGATATACAAGCACCAATAATAAATTCTGTGACTACGCATAATAAATACATTAGCAAAGTTCCCGGTATCGCCAAGGTTTGTTTTTGAATTACCATAGGAGCGATAATTAAGGCAATTACAATAGCAATAAAAACTCTAACTCTAGCAGGTATGTTTCTACTACTAAATATTGGTGCTGCAACAAAAATAGCACTTATACGCGTAAATACAAGTAAAAAAATGGCTAGATTTTTCTGAGTAAATTCTATTATTTCCATAATATTATAATTACCTTAGCATTAAAGGAATTTTGCTAAAGAGTTCACCAGTAAAAGATGTAAGCATATTTATCATTGTCGAGCCAAATAAAACTATAGCCACAAAGACAGCTATTATTTTAGGTATAAAAACTAGCGTTTGTTCTTGAATTTGAGTAGTAGCTTGGAAAACACTAACTAAAATACCAACTAACATTCCAAGTCCAAGCATAGGAGCAGAGACTAACATAACTAACATTAATGCTTCCTGACCTATCTGTATGGCATAGTCTGAATTCATAACATTTCTCCTTAAGCAAAACTCTCAACAAGTGATTTAATAATAAGATGCCAACCATCAACTAAAACAAAAAGCAATATTTTAAAAGGCAAAGAAATCATTGCTGGTGGTAACATCATCATACCCATAGACATAAGCGTTGTAGCAACAATCATATCTATTACTATAAATGGTATATAAATGAGAAAACCAATCTGAAAAGCTGTTTTTAATTCACTTATCATAAAGGCAGGAATCAAAGTTAGTGTCGAAACCTCTTCTTGGCTTTCTGGTCTTTTGGCATCTGCTACATTTACAAATAATGCTATATCATTTTCTCTTGTTTGTTTAAACATAAATGTCCGAATAGGTTTTACCGCCTCAGTAAAAGCTACTTCCTGATTAATTGTACCTGCTAAATAAGGTTGCAACGCTTTAGTATTTATCTCAGACAAATATGGACTCATTGTAAAAAAAGTAAGAAAAAGTGCTAGACTCATAAGCACCTGATTAGGTGGCATCTGTTGAGTACCTAGAGCATTTCTTACAAAAGAAAGCACCACTACAATTCTAGTAAAAGATGTTACCATTATTATTATAGCTGGTGCTAATGTTAAAATCGTAAGCGCAAATAGTATTTGTAAACTTACAACTAAATCTGTCGGATTATTTGTATCGCCAACTCCTATATTTATATTAGGCAAAGGCATAGGAGCTGCAAATACTGTTTGTGTAAAGAATAAAAATACTATACCAAAAAAAAGAGTTGTTTTCTTATCAATTCTGTATAAATTCATTTATTTTAAATCTTCCTTTTTACCTATTGGTAAATTACGGAGCATTGGTTTTATCTTTTTTTGTATGTTTTCAAGTGTATTAGTTTGATAATTTAAAAAACCATCTGTCATTTTATTATTCAACAAATCTTCTTTCAAATTTTTAATATCTTCGCTAGCCGATATCTCCTTTAAAAGCGAAATGTTGTTTTCTGTAATACCTAGTACCAAAATACTATTATTGATTTCTACAAATATTATTTTTTTATTCTGTTCAATTGGCATAACAGACAATATATTGCTAGAGCTCAAAAACCTTGACGAGCCAAACTTGCTACCAATAAATCTTGAAACAAAATATGCCAAAAATAAAACCAAAGCAAATACTAAAATCAAACTAAGAATATAAAAAAATGTCGATGTCACAGAAGTAGCACCTGTCACAGCAGTATTTTTATATTCTAAATATTTTGTATTATCAACTTCTTGTGCCGCAAAAGCAATTTTGCTAGTCAAAAAAATATTTGTAAAAGCCAGTGATAAAAAACATTTCAAAACCATTTTTTAACCTAAAGCTTTTCTCATTGCCTCAACTACGCGATCTGGCTGGAAAGGTTTTACAATAAAATCTTTCGCACCTGCTTGGATTGCTTCAATAACCATAGCCTGTTGACCCATAGCACTACACATAATAATCTTAGCAGCAGGATCAAAAGCTTTAATCGCTTTTACAGCAGATATTCCATCCATCTCTGGCATTGTTATATCCATTGTTGTAAGTTCTGGACTCAATTCTTTATATTTTTCTATACCTTCATTACCATTAGCAGCTTCACCAACTACTTCAAAACCATTTTTAGATAAAATATCTTTAATCATCATTCTCATAAAAGCAGCATCATCAACAATTAGTACTCTTGTAGCCATTTAAAATTCTCCTTTAATTTAAAATAAAGTTTTTTAAACACATTATTGTAAAGTATTCATTCTTTCAAGTGGACTTACTATTTCAGTTATCCTAACACCAAAATTCTCATCTATAACAACAACTTCACCTTTAGCAATAAGCTTAGTATTAGCAAACACATCTACTGGTTCACCCGCTAATTTATCCAATTCAACTACAGAACCAGGTCCTAAATCCAAAATTTCTCTAATAAGCTTTCTTGTCCTACCAAGCTCTACAGTAATTTGCAACGGAACATCTAAAAGCAATCCTAAATTACCATCAATAGCAGGCATACCTTGTTGAGTCAATGGTGCAAACTGTACTTGCTGAACGGGAACATTCGCGCCCATGTGAGATGATACCATTGGCGGTGGAGTATACATAGGTTGTTGTGCCGACACTTGTGGTCTTTGTTGTTGTGGAGCCGCTGGTGTTGCAACTTTAGGTTGTGGAGCCGCTTGCGACGCCTGTACAGGTGGTTCACTAGGTTTATACAATTTGGTTACTAAATTTTTCGCTACATCAAGAGTCAATATTTGCATTATATCAGAATCAATTAAATCTCCTACTTCCATTCTGAAAGAAACCTTGACAACTGGATCTTGAACTTTAGTAGAAATATCACTTATATCCTTTTGAGAAAAATCAACCAAAGAAACTCTAGGCGGTGCAATATCAAATGTATCCTTAAACATTGTAGACATTGAAGTTGCTGTAGCGCCCATCATCTGATTCATAGCCTCTGAAACCGCGCTCATATAAAGTTCGTTCAATTCCGTTGGCGGGTTACTTCCATCGCCACCCATCATCAAATCAGCGATTATAAGTGCATCATGTTCCTTTATTGCAAAAATATTAGAACCCTTAAGACCTTTTGTATAATCTACAACAATAACTAAATACGGTAATGGATATTCATTTTGAATTGCCTCCATCTTAGTTACATCTACTGTAGGTGTAGTTATATTAACCTTATTACTCAACAAAATAGACAATGTTGTAGCCGCACTACCCATAGAAATATTGCCTATTTCACCTAATGCATCTTTCTCTTGCGTTGTCAACAGGTCACTACTTATATCGGCAGGAGCTGTTGCTTGTTCTGTGGAATCTGTATTTAATAATGCATTAATTTCTTCTTGTGATAACAATCCATCATTCATCTTGATCATCTCCTTTATTAGCATATGTTCGTGTTATTTGAACAGCTACATGTTTCCCTGCCAAACCTGGTCGACATTTAAATTTTTCCTTTTGACCAGCAACAAAAGATAGTTCGTCATCATACTTAGAATCCAGCCGCAAAACATCACCTTTAGACAAACTCATCAAATCATAAACATTAATAGAAGTTTTACCAAGCACAACACTAACCGGTATCGGAGTCTTAATCAACCGTTTTTGCAGTGCACTACTTTCTTTGACATCTTTTTTATTAGAAGAAGAAGCCACCCAAAAAGTAGTTGTAAGCTTATTCATTATAGGCTCTAAAACAAAATACGGAATACAAAGAGTCATAAGACCTTCCGTTTGCTGTATTTTAGCCTGCAAAGTTATTATAACAACCATATCACTAGGAGGAACAACCTGTGTAAATTGTGGATTATTCTCTATAGTATCAAGCCTTGGTTTTATCTCAACAACCTGACCCCAAGCCTCGCGAAGCTGCTCTAGAGCCTTTACCATAACTCTACCAACAATAGCCTCTTCAATATCCGTTAAAGAACGAGACTTTGAAAAACTACCTCCCACACCACCAAACAACCTATCTATCATTGCAAAAACAAGTGCTGGATTTATCTCAAAAACCGCATTACCCTTTAAAGGTGGCATTTGAAAAATACTAATAACAGTAGGATTTGGCAACGACCTTATAAATTCTTCATAAGTCAATTGATCAACTGAAGCAACTTCTATATTTATCAAGGCACGTAAGTGAGCAGAAAGATACGTATTTAACAACCTTGCAAAATTTTCATGAATCATATACAAAGTTCTAATCTGATCTTTTGAAAACTTATCTGGGCGCTTAAAATCATATATTTTTATTTTCTTTTGCTCTTGTTCTGTACGTATCTCGTCTGCCGAAACAGTCCCTGTAGATAGTGCAGATAATAACTCATCTATTTCTGATTGAGAAAGAACGTCGCCTGCCAAATAAATTCCTCCTTTCTGCTAAAACATGTAGAATATTTATTGAATTACAACATTAGTAATAAAAACATCTAGAACTCTATCAGACCCTAGCTTTTTATTCAAAACTGTCTTAATTTCCTCTTTCAATTTTTCCTGATTAGCTGGAGTAAAAGCATCAATTTTCTGTGAACGCAAAAAATTAATTGTAGCATCTTGAATCTTTATCTCGTCTTGTTGGCTAACAGCAACCTTACCATCAGCACCCTTAACAGGCTCAACCTCTAAAGTCATGACCATCTTCAAATAACGACCAGTCGTGCCACCAATATTTAGCACAACACCATCTTTAGAGTCACCAATACGCATAAGAACGCCAGGCTCACGTTTTTTAATTACAGTAACAGTTCTATCACCTGCAATCTTAGCAGCAACAAAAAACGATATCCCACCTGCTAAAACAATACCCACCACAACAAGCACAACAATAAGAACTAAAGATGATTTTGGTTTTGGTATTTTAGGCATTTTTGATTTCTTCTCTTCTGCAACTTCTTTTTTTTCTTCTTCAGCCAAAATTCACACCGCCTTATATTTTTTTGTATTAAAGTAATAAATACTATTTATAATTCTACCTACGCAGCAAAAATCCTGCTTTTTATAAACACTTATATTTAATTTTATACTATTTATGTGAAACAAGCAATAGCAATAAGGCTTTTTCTCATCACTTATCTTGCAAATTTTCCTAATTCACGCCTAAACTCTATAACTTTTCTAATAATATCTTTCGATGTTTCCTCTACAATCAGCTTTCTACCACTAGTTAATGTAATAACCGTATCAGGAGTTTCCTCAATTGTCTCTATTAAATCTGAATTTAATACTAGCTCATCTTTAGATTGAAATTTTGTCAATGTTATCATTTTTACACTCACCTTATTATAAAAAATACATAGTTTATTTAAAGCCTTTAGGGGGGCGTAATTTTGCCCCCCTGAAAGTTTAAATATTAACGTTTAAGACTCATTAATTCTTGGAGCATTTCGTCTGAAGTTGTAATTACCCTTGAATTGGATTGATAACCACGTTGAGTTACTATCATATTAGTAAATTCTTCTGCTAAATCAACATTAGCCATCTCTATAGCGCCCGCTTGCATAGTTCCGCGTCCGCCGGTACCTGCTGTACCAATTATTGGATCTCCTGAGTTATTAGACGCTGTAAACAATGTCGAACCAGCCCGCTCTAGCCCTTGTTGATTGTTAAAAATTGCTGTAGCAACTTGACCTAGTTTTAACATCTGACCATTAGAATATTTACCAATAATTGTACCGGATGCATCAATTACTTTGTCTTTCAAATCACCTGCTGAATAACCGTCTTGCTTAGGGTCACCCATATTAAAGCCACCGGCGTATTGTGTCAGAGCATTGTAAGACATATTTATTGACAATGGGCTTGCTGTTCCACCTGCTGGTTGAAAAGATAGTGGCATATCCGTACCCGTTGGGGTCATTGGCACTGTATTAAGAGCTGTTGCGGTATTACCGATAGTAACAGAACTACCTGCCCCTGTAAAAGAAACCATAGAACCGTCAGTCAGAGTAAGTGGTGGCAAATCGTTGGCTACTAATGTAGAATAGCTCTGCGAACCAACTACCTTACCATTTTCAATAAATTCTAGTTTCCACGTTGCTGGGTTGGCCCCGTTTGGTGCTGCTGTACAAGTAGCTTTGACGCCTAAAGCACGGGGAATATTATCTGAATCCATGAAAGTTATTGCACCTTCTTTTGTATCGTTTAATCTAGCATTTCTATCAAGTTCTATTCCTGCTGCCGTGAATGCATCTGATACGGCTGTACCAACAGTTCTTGTTGGACCTGATTTTGATACAAATGCAGGAGTAACGCCAGATTCAAAAGTTATTTGAGTATTTGGTGTAAATGACACTGTATCAGTACCAATAGTAACAACCATCGGATTCCAGCTAGGATTTTGGTTTGTCGAAGAAATTGTTTGCGTTTGTGGTGTAGTACCACCACCGAAGTCAAATTCCACCTCCCACTCTGCATCCGTAGCACCTACAGCAGTTGCAGGAGAAGTTAATGTAGCTGTAATAGTTATGGTTTGAGCATTTCCCGCTGAATCTTGGTAAGTAACGGTGTCAGTAATTGGACCACCAGCCATAGCATCATTAGGCAAGTCTAACTTTGAGTTAAAGGCTGTTAAAAATACTGCTTTAGATGGTTGTCCTGCTAAAGTAACATCTTCAGAGCCCATGTATTTACCATAAGCATCAAATGATATTCTTTTTATAGTACCTTGTACTGTAGTGCCAGGCTCCACTCCTTTTACGTCTGTAGCTGCAAGCCATTGGTTGTCGCCAACTTTGGTGTAGTTCGTAGATACTCTATGAGCAAAACCTTGTGAGTCGAAAACGTCTTTTGAAGACGAGCCTATCATGCCTAGCCCAGCACTAGAGTCTAGGTTTCCGATAGCATCTAGGTATGTTGTTATTTTAGGATCCATAGTGTCTGTTACAGGTATTTTGATTGCCTCGATTGGTGCAGCAGTATTGATATTGCCGGTTTTGTCTGCCAGCCAGCCCATTACTTTTAGACCGTCAACGTTAACAAAGCTACCATCTTCGTCAAAACCGAAGTTGCCTGCTCTTGTGTAGAAGGATTGCGCTCCGTTGTTTACGATGAAAAAGCCGTTATCGTTGATAGCAAGGTCTGTGTTGACGTTTGTTGTTTGGAAGCTTGTTTTGGTAAACAGTATATCTATTGCAGCTGTTTTTACACCTAGTCCGATTTGTTTGGCGTTGATACCGCCAACGTTACCTTGTGGTGATGTTGCGCCTTGGATTGTTTGGCTAAGGGCGCTTGAGAAAACTGTACGGCTTGCTTTAAAGCCTGTTGTGTTGACATTGGCTATATTGTTACTGAGTACATCCATTCTGGTTTGATGATTGCTCAAACCTGATACCCCAGTATAAAGTGAACGCATCATAAGATGAAATGACCTCCTTTTATTTCGTGCTAGTTTGAGTATTTCTTTCATTCCATACTCTAAGCTTCCTTAAGGTCCAGCTTATATAACTATTGCACTGTCGATGTTTGTGAATATATTGTCTTTGATAGAGTTGCCGTCCATGGCTGTAATCACGGTTCGGTTTCTAACGCTGACAACAAATGCCAGTTGGTTATCCATTAATACCAGTGATTCTCTTGAGCCTTTTTGTGTGGCTTTGTCTACTGCCTGCTGGAGTTTTTCTATTTGTTGTTCGTCTAGGATTATGTTTCTGCTGTCTAGACGTTGCAGGGCATGTTGAGAGAATTTTACTTGTTTTATTTCGTTGTTAAGCACGCTTTTGAAGTCTATTTTTGGTTGAACTGTTGTGTTTTGTTGGTTTTGCGGCTTAATTGTTGTGGTAGTATTGGAAACTATTGGCGGGATTGGGTAAAAAAGTCTTGGGTCTGTCATTTTATCCCTCCTGTCAATTTTCCTTTGTTATTTTGGTTTTACGCTAGATACGCTGTCCATTGAGATTACCATGTCTTTGCCGTCGGCGTCTTTACCAACTACTAGGTAAACTTTGCCTTGTGATACTTTTACTGATGTAGCTTCGGCTGATTTTTCTACTGGTTTGCCGTCTTCACCTTTTTCGTACCAGCTTACTATTTTTCCTATAAGCATTGATGCTTGACCGATTTGATTTGTGTAGTCGCCGTTTGCGTCTTCGATTAGTTTGACGTCTGATAGTTTTATTTCTTTGCCTGATTCTGAGTCTACTACTAGGTATACTTGGTCTCCAGCTACTCTTACTGATTCTACTGTTGAGTAGAAGACTTTTTGCTCTCCATCGACGGTTTCTTGCCATGTTACTTGTTTACCGATTAAACTTGAGGCTTGGGTTGCTTGCATTGACGAGTTCATGTTTTGCATTTGTTCTAGCATTGAGAATGTTGATAGTTGGGCGATGAATTCTTTGTCTTCTGCCGGTGCTAGTGGGTCTTGGTTTTGGAGTTGGGCAACGAGTAGTTTTAAAAAGGCGTCTTTGCCTAGTTCGCCGTTTTTATTTTTGACTTGTTCTTTTGCCGTTGGTGCTCCAGTTGTTATTGGGTTTACATTGTTTGACATCTATTTTCCTCCTTTGTTCTTTATATTCTGTAGTCTACGCCGCCGTCTAAGCTTGTATTGTCGCTTTGTGCTTGCAGTTCTTCTAGTAGTTCTTGGTCTTGCATTGCTAGTTTTGCTGCGTTTATTTTTGGTGAATTTTGTTGATTTGTTTGACCTTCTCTTTGTTGGGCAAATGACTGGAAGTCGCCTAGTCCTGCGTAAACACCTACGTCATTGACTTTAAGTCCGGTGTTTGCTAGTTCTTGCTTTATTGTCGGCAAAGATTGTTGTAAAATTGCTCTTGCTTCTGGGTTGTTTGTGTGAAATGAGGCTGTGATTGTTCCTCCGTCACCTGCGATTATGCGGATTGTCATTTCACCGAGGTTGTTTGGTTTTAGGCGTAGGATCATTTCTGATATGCCTGGTTTTTGTGTAAGTTTGGCTTGTTCTACAATTTGGTCGACTACTTCTTTTAGATTGGCTAGTGCTATTGGTTCTTTGTCAAAAGTTATTTTTTGTATTTCTGGCTGTTTTGTCTCGCCAGCGATTGTTGCTATTTTGTCTGTAAATGTGAGTTCTTCTTTTTTGACAATTTCTTCAAATAGGTTTAGGTCATCTTTTAGGTTTTTGCTTTGAATTGTTGTTACAAGTGGCGTTTTTGTTAGGTCTGTTAGTTGGTTTTGTATTTCGATAGTTGGTTTTGTTTGCAGTTCTTGTTTTAAATCAACTGTTTGAAGTGTGCTCAAAGTGTTTTGTTCGAGTTCTTTTGTTAGTGGTTTTTTCACTTCGGTTGTTACAGCGTTATTGACTAGTGTAAGTTCATCTGTCAGTACTTGTGGGGTAGTTTGAGCAACTTTTGTTTTTGGCTGGGTTGTTGGCAAAATCATATCTGTTGTTTTGCTTTCAACTAGTTTGTCGCCAAAAATTTGTTTTGCATCAATTGTTTGTTTTTGAGAGTCTATGTTTTGTTGGTCTTGTGTTGTTTTTATCTCAATAGGTTCATTTTTCGTTGTTTGCTGGAGATTTGCTTGTTGTTCTTCGTTTACTGATTGTGGGTTTGTTTGAACAATTTTGGCAAGTTCTTCTTTTGTCATTTTGGATAAAAACTCTTGCAAGTTTTGGGCTTTGACAGCAAGTGATTGTATTGTTGTTTGTGTTTCTTTAACTAAGTTGGTCGTTTCCTTAATTGCAGTTGTAGGTATTTGTTGTTCGGTAGTATTGTCTGTTTTTGTTTGTAAAACTACTGGTAAAACGACGTTTGCTTGTAACATGCTTGCTATCTGACTTACTTGCGATGTTTCT
Source organism: uncultured Acidaminococcales bacterium (assembly GCA_964551985.1). Lineage (GTDB taxonomy): Bacteria > Bacillota > Negativicutes > Acidaminococcales > JAISLQ01 > CAZKFG01. Next base: position 18,207 of record CAZKFG010000003.1, on the reverse strand, counting down.
AACTGGTTGATTTCTGCATCTGAAAGATTTATGGCATCTGTTGTGGCTATGGTCTTAAGTACTTTGCCAAATTTGCCTGCCATTTCTTTGTTGGGAGTTGTTGCTATTTGATTTGGTTGTAGTGTTTGTTGATTTAAAGTTGCTGCTGCCGTTGTTGCAAATAAATTCATCGCATCCATTTTCTCACCTCCTTTCAGTGTATTAGCATTTATTTGATTAAATTACAAGACGTCGTTTGCTTTGTTTGGTGTTGTTGGTTCGACTGTCGGACGTAATTTAAGAATGCTCTTGGAGATAATTGAGGCTCTATCTGGTTCAAAGCCTGCTAAAATTTGTGATGCTGTTTCATCTGGCATACGGCTTAAAACTATAATGATTTCTTCGTTGTCCATATTTTTCATTATGTTTATAGCGTTTTGCGGTGGCATTGTCGCATAGTATGTAGCTAGTTTACTTGCTCTTTTGATTAGTTCTTTTTGTCTTTCGTCGGCAGCTTTTTGTAAGTCAGCTGTTGTTTGGTCTTTTTTAGCTGATGTTGTGGTTTGTTTGTTAGCTGCTGCTTTTTGCTGTTCTTGTTCTTTTTTTTGTTTTTCTTTTTCAGCTTCTTGAGCTTTTAGTTCTTCTTGCTTTTTTTGCTCTTGTAGTTCTTGTTCTTTTTGCATTATTTGTTGTTCTTGTCTGTCTATTTGGGCTTGCATTATTTCACCGGCACCGGCAAATGATGATGCTATCCACTCTAAAACTGGCAAAGTACTTGTTACTATAAAATTATCAGATTGTCTAAGACTTGCCATGGAGTTTTCAAAATCAAGAGTTTTTTTGGCGTCTAATAGTTTGTAATAGCTGCCTGCATAGACAAGTCCTAGTATTAAACCAAACAGTAAAACAAATGCTAAAACCGGCTTCCAAATGTTTTTAGCTAAATATTTGATAATTTTTACAGGGTTTAATAATCTTTTTGTTTTAGTAAAAAATGTGTCTTGATTGTTTTTGTAAACACCAGCAGAGGTATCTTGTTGTTCATCTTCAGTTGGGATTTGTTCTTGTTTAACTGTAGGCAAAACATACCCTCCCTTTTTATAGTTATTGTGCTATTTCAGATAAAATGTTTCTTACGTATGCTTGTGTTTCGGCATACGGCGGAATTCCACCGTATTTTTGTACTGCTCCTGGTCCTGCATTGTATGCAGCAAGCGCTTTTGTTGTATCGCCACCAAACATTGAGAGCATTTGTTTTAGATACCTTACGCCACCATCAATGTTTTGTTTTGGATCAAAGCTATCTTCTACGCCTAAACCACGAGCAGTGTCAGGCATTAATTGCATTACGCCAACTGCTCCAACTGGTGATACGGCATCTGTTCTGTATCCTGATTCAGCATTAGCCAATGCTAATACAAGGTTGCTGTCAACTCCATATTTTTGTGCAGTTTCTACTAGCATTTGTTTTATGCTGCCTTTTTCGTAGTTAGTATTTTGTTCTTGAATCGGTTTTTTTCTTATAGCAGATATTGTATCATTATCTTTGCTTTGAGCAGTTTTTAGATAATCTGAAAAGCTTGATTCTTGTTGTGTTTGTTGTGGATTGAATTTTTTTTCTATTTCTGCTATACGAGCGTGTACTTTACTTATAGGGTTCATAAGCTTTAATCAACACCTCTCTAAAAGTTTTTGCTTGTGCTTTTAAATCTAGTAATAGCCATTTCATCAAGTATTTTTTGTTCTTCTAAAAGCATATCTATTCTATATTGTTCATAACGTTTTTCTTTTAATTTCTCAACTGATTTACGGTTTTTCATTGCTTGTTCTAAAAGCTTTAGTGCAGTTGCTACTTCTTGTGTTATCTGTTCTACTATTAGTATTTGGTCTTTTATTTGAGTTTGTAAAAAATTTATAAAAGTGTACCAACTTTGAAATTCTAAAGCAAAAAGTTCTTTGTTTTCTTGTTTTTGTTTGAAAGCATCTACAGTTTCTTGCTGCTGGGTTGTTAGTTTTTCTAAGTATGTTTTTGCTTCAAACAGTTTTTTTCGTGCTTTAGACAAAGCAATATTAGCTTCTTCTTCATGTCTTTTTCTTATTTTTAAAAGTGTTTCTAATTTAAATACAAAGGGCTTCAATATTTCTCATCCTTAGCACTTTAATTTTCTTTAAATAAACTACACAGTCTTGAAATACAATTCTGATAATCGGTTATTTCATAAACGTCTTGTACTAAAAATTCTGTTACTTTGTCTATCATTCTAATTGCATTGTCTATATCTTTGTTACTTCCAGCTACATACGCTCCTATATTGATAAGATCTTGTGCTTCACTGTACGTAGCTAATACTTTTCGCAGTTGCTGCGCTGCTGCCCAGTGTTCTTTGTCAACTATCTCTAGCATTATTCTACTGACACTCGTCAGTACATCTATTGCTGGATAGTGATTTTGTGCCGCCAATGACCTTGATAAGACTATGTGTCCATCTAAGATACTTCGCACAGTATCTGCAATAGGTTCATTCATGTCATCGCCTTCGACTAAGACTGTATAAATTCCAGTTATTGCACCATCTATACCTGAACCTGTACGTTCAAGTAATTTAGGCAGTAATGCAAAAACCGATGGTGTATAGCCACGCGTAGCTGGTGGTTCTCCTACTGTAAGTCCAACTTCTCTTTGAGCCATAGCAAAACGTGTTACAGAGTCCATCATTAAAACAACATTTTTACCAATATTTCTAAAATACTCTGCCATTGCTGTTGCAGTAAGTGCGCCTTTTATTCTAACTAGTGCTGGTTGGTCCGAAGTAGCAACAACAACAACTGATTTTTTTAGTCCCTCTTCGCCAAGGTCTCGTTCTATAAATTCTCTAACTTCACGACCACGTTCACCAATAAGGGCAATTACGTTTATATCTGCCTCTGTATTTCTAGCTATCATACCAAGTAATGTGCTTTTACCAACACCACTACCTGCCATTATTCCTATACGTTGACCTTTACCCATTGATAAAAGTCCATCGATTGCTCTTACACCAACCGATACTTTGTCTTTTATCATTGCTCTAGCAAGCGGTGGTGGTGGTGGCGCTTCTAATGGATAATATATATTAGAATCAATTTCACCTTTGCCATCAATAGGATTGCCAAGACCGTCAAACACCCTACCTAGTAATCCATCGCCGACTTTTACTGTCAAAGTTTTTTCAGATGCAACAACTTCACAACCTGGACCAATTCCTGTCATATCGCCAAGCGGCATGAGCAAAACTCTATTTTCTCTAAACCCAACAACCTCTGCTACTAGTGGTTGTAATTTGTTGCTTCTTGGATATATCAAGCAAATTTCACCAATAATAACATTTGGTCCATCTGTTTCTATAACAAGTCCTATAATTTGCGTAACTTTTCCAGTTAAAAGCATTGTTTTAGACGTTTCAATTGCATTTATTATACGCTGAAAATCAAGCATTATATAATCACCGCTTCTATTGCCTTGCGAACTTGATTCATTTGTGTCTCTAGTCTAGCATCAACATCACCACTACCACCAGTTGTTATAACAACATCAGCTAAACCAAGTGAGTTGTCAACTACAACCGATAGCTCCTGTTTACTGCCAAGTTCTTTTTTGATTTCATTACAAGAGGCAAATACTATATCATAATTTTGTGAATTAATGTTTATAAACAGTCTAGGTTGCTCAATAACTTTTTTTGCAGCTTCTTTAACCATTTGCAAAATTAAAAACGGATTTTCATCTATTTGTTTATTTAAAACTCTGCTTGCAACGCTCATTACTAAATCTACAATTTTTTCATTCATCGAATCTAATTTTTTCTTATAATCGATTTCTGATTGCAATAAAATATCTTTAGCTTTTTGCGTTGCTTGTTCTATTTCCTCTTCCATTTGATTTTTTATCTCTTGCAGACCTTCTTGTTTTCCTGTTTCTTGTCCTTGTATGAATCCTTTTCTTTCGCCTTCACTATAGCCTTTGTCAAAACCCTCTTGTTTTCCTATTTCAAAGCCTTCTTTGTTGCCAGCTTCTCTACCTTGTCTCTCTCCATCGCTATAGCCATTTGTTTTCGCTTGTTCTAAGGTATCTTCAGCCGTTTTGTTAGCTTCATTGATAATATTTTGAGCTTTTTTATTAGCCTCATCAATAATGTTATTAGCCATTGATTTTGCTATATTGATTTTTTCTTCAGACAAAGCTAGTTCTTTTTCTATTTGTTGTTTAATAACTTGCGCCCTTTGAGTCGCAAGTTCAATAATTTCATCCGCTTTTTGGTTAGCTTGATCAATTTTTTCCTGCAAAAGGTCTTCTTCTGTTGGTAGAGGCTGTGTTGGTTCTAATTCCAGCTCTATTTTTAAGTCTTTATTTGTCTCTGTTTCACATTCGTTTTCTTTTACAAAGAAATATCTTTTATAATCTGATTCATCGTCGTTATTGTCAATATCTATGTTTTTATAAAAACCAAAATCGTCATCAGAAGGTGCTTGCTCGTCTTCTTGAGAAAAAAAATCTTCTGGTAAATTAATAATAAAATTTTTATTATCTTCTAAGACTGAATTTGATTTAATAACATTAGGCAATTACTTCGTCCCCTTTACCTCTTGAAATAACAATTTCACCGCTTTCTTCCAATCGACGAATTACATTAACCACTTTTTGTTGAGCTTCTTCTACATCTCTAATGCGAACAGGTCCCATAAAATCAATTTCTTCTCTAAGCATTTCAGAAGCTCTTTTTGACATATTTTTAAATATCTTGTTGCTAACTTCATCAGATACGCCTTTAAGTGCCAAACTAAGGTCTTTTGTCTCAATTTCACGAAGCACCATTTGTAGCGATCTATCATCAAGCATAACAATATCTTCGAATACAAACATACGTTTTTTGATTTCTTCTGCCAATTCTGGCTCTTGCACTTCAAGGTTTTCAATAATTGTACGTTCTGTTGTACGGTCAACACGATTTATCAATTCTACAACAGATTCTAAGCCGCCAGCTGTTGTAAAGTCTTGAGTAGACATTGTGGATATTTTACGTTCCAAAATTCTCTCTACATCTCTTATTACATCTGGTGATGTTCTATCCATATTAGCTATACGTTTTACAACATCAGCCTGCACTTCAGGAGCTAGTGAAGAAATTATCATCGCCGCTTTATCTGGTTGCAAGTAGGCAACTATCAAAGCCAATGTTTGTGGATGTTCATTTTGTATAAAGTTTAGTAATTGTGTAGGATCGGTGTTACGAATACAGTCAAATGGTCTTATTTGTAGGCTGGATGTAAGCCTTGTAATTATACTAATAGCTTTTTCAGGTCCCAGTGCTTTTTCTAGTACTTCTCTAGCATAATCCAAACCACCGCTTGACATGTAATCTCTTGCTAAACACAGTTCATAAAAATCGCTTATTATTTCATCTTTTAGTTCTTGTGATACTTTTCTTTGGTTGGCTATTTCTAAAGTAAGTTTTTCTATTTCGTCCTCTTTAAGATTTTTCATTACATTAGAGGAAATTTCTTGACCTAATGTTATTAATAAAATAGCTGCTTTTTGTTTGCCACTTAAATCTCTTGCTAAAGTACTCATAAAAACCTCCACACACCCAGTTTATTGGGCATCATCATTTAACCATGTACGCAGTGTAAGTGTAAAATCATCTGGTTGTTTCTCTGCCCATTCTTCAATAACCGCCTTTTTAGCAGCTACTTCTTTTTCTGCTTGTGTTAATTCTCTATCCATTGATAAACGCAATTCTTCATCTTCTTCATCTTCAAATTCTTCATCATCCAATTCATTAGCTTGCGCTTGTAGCATAGCAAGCCGCTCTTGCTCTTCTTTTTCTATTCTTTCTCTTTCTTGTTTTGCTTGTTGTTCAGCTAAAATAGCTGCTTGTTGCTTACGTCTTGAATAAATAAACCAAGCAATTCCTGCAAGTACTAGTAATAATACTGGTACACCATAGGTCGCATAACGAATTAGTTGTTCTTGTTGTTGTGCTTGTACATTAACTTGTGTAGTAGCATTAAATGGAACTCGCTCTACAGAAACTAAATCGCCTCTAGCTTCGTTAAAACCAGCTGCTGAAGCAACAACTCTAGCTATACCATCTTGTTGCGCTTGATTTAATGTTTCATCAATAAAAACTGCCACAGTGACTCTTTTTATCGCTACTGGTTGTTGAATAATTTTTTCTTTTATTTCACTTATTTCATAATTTTTAGTAGATTCTTTTTTCTCATAATTAGATTGACCTTGTTGCCCAGCTGGATAACCTGGTATGTTAGAAGTTGTACCAGGTGGTCCACCTGGTTGAGCATTTGTACCTTGATATGTTTCTGTTATATCTTGAGCGCTTCTTAATATTCCTCTATCTTCTGCTGTAGGTTCAAATATTTGTCTATCAATAAGACGACGATCAAAGTTAAGTTCTACATTAACACGCGCCACTGCTTTTTTCTCTCCAAGTGAGTTATCCAGCAGTGTTTGTACGTTCTCCTGAATTTCCGATTGAATTTCACGTGTTAAAGTAAAATAAAATTTCGACATTTTACTTGCTTCAGCGTTACTATCTTTTTCATTTAAGCCTTCTTTTCTAGGTTCTTCTTCTGGTAAGTTTAAAACTTTAGCAAAACCATCTATTATTGTTATATTATCTGGTTTTAGACCTTGAACACTATGTGACACAAGATTGACAATACCTGTTATTTGTTGTCTATTCAAAGAACTATTGGAACGAAGTTGTAACATTACAGAAGCACTAGCTGGTTTTTCATTTTTTTTGTAAATGCTATCTTCAGGCATGACAATATGAACCCTTGCTGATTCAACTTCTTGAATTTGCTCAATGGTTCTTGCTAATTCACTTTGTAACGCCTGAAGATAATTCACTTTATTTTGAAACTCTGTTGTCCCAAATTTGCTCTCTTCAAAAATTTCAAAGCCTTTTTTTCCTTTAGGCAATCCTTGTGATGCCAAATCCATCCTTACTTGATATACGCTTTTTTGCGGCACTAAAATAGACGAACCGTTATCTGCTACTTCATATGTTACTTTGTTTTCTTTGAGTTTAGATACTATATCTGCTGCATCTTTGGTTTCTAATCTAGTATACAATGGAACATATTCTGCTTTCGCCCCAAACCAATAGCTCCACCCTAAAATAGCTACAAAAACTGCAATTAATCCCGAACCGAGAAAAATCTTTTGCTGCTTACTAATCTTGTCCCAAAAATGCAGAAACTGCTCTTTAAGCTCGGCCATATTCTACATCCTTTCAAAAGTATAAATAACAAATCATCTACTTAAATTACATTTGCATACGCATTATTTCTTGATAAGATTCTACGACTTTATTTCTAACTTGTGTAGTAAGTTGTAGTGCTAAAGAAGCTTTTTCTGCTGCTATCATAACTTCTGATATGTCATCTACCCTACCTGCTACCAAATCAATATTTTTTCTCTGCGATTGTTTTTGCAATTGATTTACATCTTGTATTGCAGCACCAAGCATATCAGAAAAACTTTTGTCTTCTGGGTTGTTACCAGCATCTAAATTTTTGTCAAAAAAAGGAACTTTACTAATGGCAGTGCTTAAAACTCCATCAATTTTCATTACTAATGCCTCCAAATATTTTCTAACGTCCTATTTCTAGTGCTTTCAATGCCATTGCTTTTGCAGAAGAAATCGAAGCTACATTGGCTTCATAAGAACGAGTAGCTGTTATCATGTCTACCATTTCTGCAACAACATTAACATTAGGCATATGAACATACCCTTTAGCATCAGCATCTGGATGCGAAGGGTCGTATATCATAGGCGTTGGGCTATTATCTTCTGTTATGCCAACAACTCTTACACCTTTACCAGCTTCTAATTTTTGTGATAACATCTGCGCAAAAGTATTATATTCATCACGTGGAGTATAAACAACAATTTGCCTGCGGTATGGACCACCTTCTTTAGTCCTTGTTGTATTTACATTTGCAAGATTGTTCGATATAACATCAAGTCGTAATCTCTCTGCAGTCATACCAGAGCCAGCAGCATCTATTGCTGTGAACATACCCATTTACAACACACTCCTTATTTTTGAATAACATCACGAAGACCATTAAAATAACTACCTACACGTTGTGCTATCGCCTGATAGTAAATAGTATTTTTAGCCATATTAGCCATTTCTATATCAATATCAACATTATTGCCATCAGTTCTCATAGTTTGGTTATCAATAGTATTGATAGTCGCACCCAAAAATGGGGCTGTATCTATATTTTCTTTTTTATTGTTACTAATATGACGAGTATTTGTAATATCTAAGTCAAGCTTATTATCAAAAGGAATTTGTTTGGTAGTTTTTCCTTCCGCTTCATCTAAATAAGCTTTCAAATAGGATTCAAATTCCACTTCACTACGTTTAAAAAATGGAGTATCAATGTTGGCAATATTGTTTGTTATGACTTGATGCCTTAAATTAGAAACTTTTAAAGCACTTTCTAAGGTTTTAATATTTGGTGTATTAGTTAAAAAATCAAGCAATAAAAACACCTCCAAAATTATTGTATATTTAAAAACAAATATTATTAAAGCACGTATATATTTATAATATCATAATAAACTCAATATGTAAAAGACTATTTACACTTTTATCTATGCAAAAAACAAAAGTCTATTGAGCGGCTTTTAACTCTTCTAACAATAAATCATTCAAAATCTTTATATAAGTTCCCTTCATGCCCAAAGATTTAGATTCAATTACACCAGCACTTTCAAATTTTCTCAGTGCATTGACAATAACAGACCTTGTTATACCTGCTCTATCAGCAATTTTACTTGCTACAAGCAACCCTTCTTTTCCATTTAGCTCTTTTAAAATATTATTCATTGCCTCTAGCTCTGAATAAGAAAGTGTTGCCAATGCAACCTGTACCGTCGCTTTTTTTCTCGCCAACTCTTCTATTTTTTCTGTTCTCTCGCGTAATATTTCAACACCAACAACAGTCGCGCCATATTCGGCCAGCAATAAATCTCCATCATCATATTTATCGCCAAATTTAGCAATTACTAAAGTACCAATTCGCTCACCATTTCCGTAAACAGGAATTATTGTTGTATATTTATCACCAAAAATGCACTCTGTCCCTTGACTAAAAGCGCACATGTTTTTTTTAAGAGCAATGTTTTGAGTTGTTTGCATTATTTTCAGCAACCACTCTACATAACTTTCAGGAAAATTTCTCAAATTTATAACTTTTTCCAACATTATAGAACACTCAAAATCGTCTATCAAAGAGCATCCTAAAAGACTACCCTCTTTAGAAACTATATACACATTTGAAGTTATAGTATCACTAAGAATATTTGCTACATCATCATAATCGACATTATCAGATTTTTGAAGAAGCTTGCTTATTTTTCTGGTTTTTTCAAGCAAGTTTGATTTAAGCATATAATATCCCCCTTTTTTATAGCTTTACGCTCTAGGATGGGTGTTTTTATAAACACTAGTCATTTTATCTGTTGTTACATGAGTGTATATCTGAGTAGTCGATAAATTTGCATGTCCCAACATTTCTTGTACAGAGCGTAAATCAGCACCATTATTGAGTAGATGAGTAGCAAAAGTATGTCTAATTGTATGTGGACTGATTTTTTTACTAATAGCAAGTATATCAATATATTTTTCTATAATTCTTCTTACACTACGGTCTGTAAGCTTGCCACCTCTGCTATTTACAAAAAGACTATCATGAAACATACTACTTTTTTGTAAAAGAGTTGCTCTAGAGTTAGTAATATATTTTTTCACAACACTTACAGCTTTATTACCTATAGGGACTATTCTTTCTTTGCTTCCTTTACCAAACAATAAAACATATCTGTTGGAAAAATCAATATCTGGAATTTTTATTCTCACAAGTTCACCTACCCTACATCCGGTAGCATACAAGAGTTCCAAAACAGCAGCATCACGCTGTCCAAGTTCATCATCTTTAGGTAAACAAAACATCTCTTGTATTTCTATCTCTTGTAAAAAAGTTGGTAACTTTTTATCCAACTTTGGTGTTTTAACCTTTGAAAAAGGGTTATCTTTAAGACTTCCTTCTCTGACTAAATAATTACAAAAGGAACGAAGTGCTGATATCTTCCTAGCGATAGTGCGCTTAGAATATTTCTCTTCATTTAAAAACGCCAAATATGATCTTATATACAAAGAAGTTAATTTAGAAAAATCAACTTCTTTTACATTATCTACAAAAACAAACAAAAAAAAGTCTTTCAAATCATTACAATAGTTTTTCCCTGTGTGTAACGAAGCATTTTTCTCTAAATGCAAAAAATCTATAAAATCTTTGATTATTTGCATATAATCTTTCTTGTCTATAATCATAATATTATTAACCTATATTTCATAGTTAAGCTATTAATTATTTAATTGTATCACAAAAACATTTTATATAACAATAGCTTATAACAAAAAATCCCTATTTTCAACAATAATTGTCATTGCTCGATTGGCAAAAGCCATTTTTTTATCCTTCTTTTTCACCTTAAAATCAAGTGCTGGAAACAAACCAAAATTTACATTCATTGGTTGAAAATTATCTATTTCACTATTACTAATATAGTTTGCCAATGCACCAATTGCTGTTTTTTTATCAAAAACAAATTTATCCTTACCTTGTATAAGCATGTAGGTATTTATCCCAGCCACAAGACCAGAGGCAGCAGACTCTACATATCCTTCCACACCTGTTATTTGACCAGCAAAAAAAATTTTCTCATTGCCTTTTAAACAGAAAGTATTATCTAGAATTTTTGGTGAATTGATAAATGTATTTCTATGCATAACACCATACCGCAAAAATTCCGCTTTTTCAAGGCCTGGTATCATAGAAAAAACTCTTTTTTGTTCAGAAAATTTCAAATGTGTTTGAAAACCGACCATATTATAAATACTCGCTGCTGCATTGTCTTGCCGCAGTTGCACTACAGCATAAGCTTCTTTACCTGTTTTAGGGTCAACAAGACCAACAGGTTTTAACGGCCCAAAGCGCATTGTGTCTTCGCCACGCCTTGCCATTTCTTCTATCGGCATACAACCTTCAAAAAAGGTTGTTTTTTCAAAGCTTTTCAACTCGACTTTTTGAGCATTATTAAGCTCATTATAAAAATTTTTATATTCTTCTTCATTCATTGGACAATTAATATAAGCAGCCTCACCTTTATCATAGCGTGAGGCTAAAAATGCTTTTTCTTTATTTATACTGTCATAACTGACAAGTGGTGCAGCGGCATCATAAAAATATAAATAATCTTGATTTACAATTTTTTTTATCTGTTGGCTAAGTCCTTCTGAAGTCAAAGGACCAGTAGCAATAATAACTGGTAAATCAACTTCATTTAAATCAGTTATTTCCTTATTGATAAATTCAACAAATGGATGCTCTTTTAAGACTTTCGTTATGTAACTAGAAAAAGATTCTCTATCAACAGCCAATGCTCCGCCTGCCGGAACTTTAGTCGCATTTGCAGCTCTAATAATTAAAGAATCTAATTCTTGCATTTCTTTTTTCAAAAGTCCAACAGCATTTTCAATGTTATCTGCACGTAAAGAATTGCTACACACAAGTTCAGCAAACAAATCTGTTTTGTGCGCAGCGGTACTTTTTTGCGGTCTCATTTCATAAAGTTTTACATGCACCTGTCTTTTGGCAAGCTGCCAAGCAGCCTCACAGCCTGCAAGCCCTGCGCCAATTATACTAACTTTTTTTAGTTCTTGCGTTTCTTGATTTTCTTGGTTTGGTTGTTTTTGGTTTAGCAACTTTTTCTTGACCATCCTTACATTTTTCATTACTACAAGCTAAATATGTTTTACCATTTCTAGCATGTTTTTCTACTAAAAATTCACCACATTGTTCACATTTTTTGTCTGTAGGCTTATCCCATGTCACAAAGCTACATTCAGGATATTTTTCACATCCATAAAACTTCTTACCGCGTTTACTTTTGCGTTCAACAAGCTCACTAGAGCAAACAGGACAATTTATACCCAATTTTTTCAAAATCGGCTTTGCATTTCGACATTCAGGAAATCCAGGACACGCTAAAAAATCACCAAATCTGCCATGTTTTATAACCATAAAACGCCCACATTTTTCACATTTAACATCACTAATTTCCGGTTTTATTTCCACAACACCTATTTTTTCATCTGCATTAGCAAGTACTTTAGCAAAAGGTATGTAAAAATTATCTAGTATTTTTGTTTTATCACTTTGCCCCTCGGCTATATCATCAAGCTCTTTTTCCATTTTAGCCGAAAAATCAACATCGACAATATCTTTAAAATATTCTTCTAAAAGCTCAACAACAAGCATGCCGAGCTCTGTTGGCAAAAACTTTTTGTCTTCTTTTTCTACATAGCCTCGTTCTAAAATGGTATTTATTGTTGGAGCATAAGTACTTGGTCTACCAATGCCGTGCTCTTCTAAATATTTAACAAGACTTGCTTCATTAAATCTTGGTGGTGGCTGAGTGAAATGCTGCTCTGGTGACATTACCTTATCTAAAATAAGTTCACTGCCCTCTTTTAACGCAGGCACTTTAACTTGAACTTCGCTTTCTTCATCTTTTTTATCATAAACAGCTAAAAAGCCTTCAAATTTAAGTATCGAACCAGAGGCTTTAAGTCCTAACTTATCTGCTTTTATATCAATAGTTGTAGTATCAAAAATGGCAGATGCCATCTGGCTTGCCAAAAATCTTTGCCAAATCATTTTATATAACTTTAATTGATCTCGAGACAAATATTGCGCCATATTCTCAGGAGTTTTTAAAACATCTGATGGTCTTATTGCCTCATGGGCATCTTGGCTTGCCGCTTTTGTAGAATATACAGGAGGCTTTGATGGTGCATATTTACTGCCAAAAGAACTTTTAATAAAATCTCTAGCATCTACTTGCGCACTTTCAGCAATTCTTACAGAGTCCGTACGCATATAAGTTATAAGACCGACATAACCATCACCAATACTAATACCTTCATAAAGCTGTTGTGCGAGCATCATAGTCTTTTTGGTAGTAAAGCCAAGTTTTCTTACTGAATCTTGTTGCATACTACTTGTAGTATAAGGAGCAAATGGTTTTCTTATTCTTTCTTTTAAAACAACTTTATCTACAATATATTTAGCTTTTTTAAGTATTGTTTCAAAGCTTTTAGCCTGTTTTTCATTGGTTATATTGACTTTCTCACCATTATTTTTGATAAGTTCTGCCAAAAAAGCCTTATCTTTTTGATTTTCTTTAAGACTAGCAAAAATAGTCCAGTATTCTTCAGGAACAAAATTTTGTATTTGTTTTTCCCTATCACAAATAAGCCTTACCGCTACAGACTGCACTCTGCCAGCGCTAAGACCTTTTCTTATTTTACGCCATAAAAGAGGACTTAACTTATAGCCCACAATCCTATCTAGTATTCGCCTTGTTTGCTGGGCATCTACCATACTATCATCTATTTTACGTGGATGTTTTATAGCCTCTTGAACAGCATTTTTAGTAATTTCGTTAAAAACAATTCTACAATTATCACTAGGCGCTAAACCCAAAATGAAAGCTAAATGCCAAGCAATAGCCTCTCCTTCTCTATCGGGGTCAGTCGCAAGGTATATTTTATTGGCTTTTTTAGCCTGAGCTTTGAGATCTTTTATAAGTGCACTTTTATTTCGAATATTTATATATTTAGGTTGATATTGATTTTCCAAATCAACACCAAACTGACTTTTAGGCAAATCGCGCAAATGACCCATACATGCCACAACAATAAAGTTTTTGCCTAAAAATTTTTCTATCGTCTTTGATTTTGCGGGCGATTCAACTATTATAAGATTTTTAGACACTAAATATGACCTCTTTCTATACGCTGATACAAACCAGCATTTGATTTTACAAATCCCGATATTTCTAAATCAAGTAGCACTATAGCCACTTTAATCTGATCCAAACCAGTATTTTCAATTATTTCATCAACACTAACATCACGACCAACTATCAAACTATCATAAACAGCCTTTTCTTCATCGGTAAAACTCACAGGCTGCTGTACATCAGCTGCTTTAGGCTTTAAAAAACAAAAACCCAAATCAGATAAAATATCATCAGGCTTATCAACAAGACTAGCGCCTTGCTTTATAAGATTGTGTACTCCACGGCTTGAAGCTGAATAAATACTTCCTGGAATGCAATACACCTCACGCCCAGTTTCCAAAGCAAAATTAGCTGTAAGTAACGACCCACTTTTCTCATTTGCTTCGACAACCAAAACACCACGAGATAAACCACTAATAATTCTATTTCTAGCTGGGAAGTGCCATGCAATAGGTTGCTCTTTAGGTAAATATTCTGATACCAGACAACCGCCAAAATCAACTATTTGTTCAAATAAATGCTTATTTTCTTTAGGATAGTAAACATCAAGCCCACAACCAAAAACTGCTATTGTCTTTCCTTTTTGAGCTATAGCACCTTCGTGCGCCTCTGTATCAATCCCCTTAGCACCACCGCTGACTATTACAAAACCTGCTTTTGCCAAATCACCCGCAAACATTTTAGTAACGTTACTACCATAAGAAGTAGCCTTCCTGCTACCGACAATAGCAATTTTATCGTCAGTTTCAGGCAAACTACCTTTTATAAATAAAACAAGTGGCGCTTGACCAGTACTTAACAAATTTTTAGGATAATTATCATCATAATAAGTAATTACTGAAAAAGCATTTTTATTACAAAGCTCAAAAAGTTCCTCTGGGTCTTTTTTAGTTTTAGACAAGCACAATGATCTAGCTGTTTTATCATCTAAACCACAAGATAATAAATCATCTAATTCTGCCGTCCAAACAGACTTAGCATCACCAAAAACTTTAAGTAAAAAAGCCAGTTTTTTCGTGCTTAACTTTTCCATATTATGTAATAACGCAAGATAATATCTGTCCAAAGCAAACTCTCTTTTCAAAAAGTTTATTTAAAAGCTCTTTGTTAAATACATTAACACAATAACAAAAAAATGCAAGCTTTTATTATCATTTTTAATTATCCCAACCCATAAACTTGTTTATTTTGTCAACTATCATTTTACTTGCAAAAGGTTTAGCAAACTGCTCCTGCATAGTTTTAATTTCATTTAATTTTTCATTATCAACATTTGCTAAGAAATTGCAAATAGCTTGTTCATCACTTACTACAACAGCAATTCCCTTTTTTTCTAAAAATGACGTATTTATAACTTCTTGGCCAGGTAATGGCTTATAAATAACTATCGGTAATTTGCAAACTATAGCCTCCGTTACGCTCACACCGCCAGCTTTTGAAACCATCAAATCAGAGACTTTCATATAATCATAAACATTGTCAACAAAACCAAGAACATCTACATAAGGTAATTTCAAACCCAAAAGTTGATTTTGCAACACAGAATTTTTCCCACAAATAGCTATAAACTTAATGTTTGGATTGTTTTTGGCATAATCATTCCACTTAGTAAGTATCTTTTGCATAGGCAAAAGACCTTCACCCCCGCCACTAAGTAAGCAAATAAACGAATTAGCATCTAGCCCCAACTGCTTTTTTAAAATGAGTTTATCTGTGTTTGAAAAAAACTCACTTTGTACAGGTATGCCCATATCCCAAATTTGTTGGTATGGCTGTATATCTTGAAGATAACCGGCAAAAATACTTTTATCAACAACTATATAAGCATCTATCTCATTATAAATCCACCATTTGTGCATTGCATAGTCTGTAACAATGCCAAAAAGTGGAGTGCTTTTCTTGTAGCGTTTTTTATACAAAGAAATTATACCCGCAGGCGTTACATGTGTTGCAATAACAAGATCCGGTTTTTTTTCTTTAATTAATTTATATGCCGCAAAGGAGAATATCCAGTTAACAAAATGTCTTAATAACAGCGAATTTGATTTATCACCCCATTTATACAAAAAATCATAACCACCCGGTATCATTCTTAATAAAAATAAATAGCTAGATAATAACATTCTGCCAAAAAAACCGGGTACAAAATCAAACACATCTGCCTCTATTATCTCAACATCATCTCTTTTTAAAAACTCTTGTTTTATAGCTTTAGCCGCCTGCATGTGCCCAGCTCCGATTGGAGCAGACAACAACATTATTGTTTTTTTCATGTATTTTTTCTTTCCTTTATATAAATTGTTGCAAGCAATGTCATTTATATTGTATCATAATCAATGTGCACTTGAATAATCAAGAAAAATTTTTATTTTAAAACAAATTTTGGAGGAAAAACAATGAAAAACAGACTGCCAGTCGAATATTTTGATATTCCTGTAGAGCAAATAAATAGCGGATTTTATACTGATGCATATTTTATGCGCACAGCAGAAATATTAAATGCATCAAACCATCATCCCAAAGTCTTAATACAAATATTTCAAAGAAACCATGCCATTGTTTGTGGTATTGACGAGACAATTGCTCTACTTAAAACTTGTTCACATAACCCAGTGAAAATCCAAGCATTACACGACGGTGATAAAATAGAGCCTTGGGAAACAGTAATGACAATAGAAGGAAATTTAGCTGATTTTACTCATTTAGAAACTTTATATTTAGGAATATTGTCAAGGCAAACAAAAATAGCTACAAACGTACGCCGTGCAATAGAAGCAGCAAAAGGCAAAACGGTTTTATTTTTTGGTGCAAGATACGACCATTACCTTATGCAAAAAGGTGATAGTTATGCTATAAAAATTGGCGGAAACATTGGCGTATCAACAGATGCTAATGGCTTTGCCAGTGGTAAAAAAGGTCTTGGTACAATTCCACATGCTCTTATCGCTACATTAGGTGGTGATACGGTCGCTGCAACAATTGCTTTTGACAAATATATAGATCCTAAAATAAATAGAGTTGCATTAGTAGACTTTGACAACGATTGTGTAGGTACTTCACTTAAAGTGGCAAGAGAACTTGGCAAAAAATTATTTGCTGTAAGACTTGATACCTCTAATAATATCGTTGATAAATCACTGTTTGAACAAATGAGTAACTTCCCGCCAACAGGTGTTTGTAAACAACTTGTTCAAAATGTTAGAAAAGCGCTTGATAGCGAAGGTTTTGAGCATGTAAAAATAATGGTATCAGGTGGCTTTAATCCTGATAAAATAAATTTATTTGAAAGCCAAAAAGTCCCTGTTGACATTTATGCAGTAGGTAGTAGTTTTTATGAAAATAACATTGACTTTACAGCCGATGTTGTTTTGGTTGATGATAAAAAAGCTGCTAAATTTGGCAGACAGTTTAATCCTAACCCCAAATTACAAGATGTTTTATAAATGCGAGGAAAATTGAAAATTCTAAATTGTCTGTTTTTTCAAAAATTATCGTTAAATAGCTTGACATATAACTGTTTTTATATTACATTACCTTTATACAAAATTATAAGGAGGAAAACTATTTGAGCAGTTCAGAAAACAAACACGTACAAATTGTGGTCGCAGACCCGTCAGCAGTTGGTCTTTTAGGGCTTTCAGTGGTAACCGCTGTTGCAGCTTCACAAAAACTAGGTATAACTGATGGACTATCTTTTGTCATCCCTTGGGCAATATTTTTAGGTGCTATTGCACAACTAATTGCCTCTTACTATGACTTTGCACACAACAACGTTTTCGGTGCAACAATTTTTGGTGCTTTTGGACTCTTTTGGCTTGGAGTTGCTACAAGCTGGATGTTTAAAATGGGTGCTTTTGGACCAGAACTGGCAAAAGCAGTCGATGGTCGTCAAATCGGATTTGCTTTTTTAATTTACTTTATTTTTGCAATTGCTGGCACTATCGCCGCAACAGAAACAAACAAAGTTTTATTTTGGGATATGGTATTTATTGATGCTCTACTTTTAGGACTAACAGCTGACGCTTTTGGTGCTTCTCACTGGGCTCACTCACTTGCAGCTTATGCTGAAGTAGTAGTTTGTGCAATTTCTACTTATGCAGCATGTGCTACCTTTTTAAACAAATTTTTCAATCGTCCTTTCTGTCCTATGGGTGCGCCAATGGGACTATTCAAAAAAGGTTAATACTCTAAACAAAAGCCTTCAAAGTTAAACTTTGAAGGCTTTTTTATTGTATAAAAAACCCCACGTTAGACGTGGGGTTCGGTAAAGCTTTTAGCG
>CAZKFG010000002.1:0-85388 GCA_964551985.1 uncultured Acidaminococcales bacterium | reverse complement strand
CTCCGTCCGCTATTAAGTGTGCTTGGTTAATTATTTGATTTAAGGCAAGCCTCATCTGGCGAATAAATAGTATGATAAACGTTGATAAAATAATTATAGCAATTATACCGATAATAATACTGTAGTTTCTTATAGTATCAACTGTTTGATAAAAATCAGATAGAGGTACGGACATATAAAATATCCAATTGGAAAGAGGAAACTTATAAGAGAAAAAGAAAGAATCTGTACCATAATAGTTGACATTTTGTTGTAATATTTGTGATGCTGGAGCAGCCTGCATCTTTTCAGAGATAGCTCTTAATTCATTAGATGTTATTTTAAAGATATTTTCATCTGCTTTATATTTTGGATGATAAACAAAGTTACCAGCCGCGTCTAACAAAGCAGAAAAACTATTAGCAGTTGGTTTAATAGAACTTACCAACTGTTGTAATTTGTCTAAGGCAACATCAACAGCAGCAACACCTAACAATCTATTGTTCGTATATATAGGGGTAGAAACTGTAATAACAGTTTTACCGTTTATAGCATCGATATATGCTTCGGAATAAGCAAACTGGCCCTGTTTTAAGTCTTTAGCAGCTATGTACCAATCTCGCTTTGTAGCATCATAGTCAGCTGGCACAGGATCGTTATCACCGAAAACAGCGGATCTATCAGTAAAACCTACATATACTGTAAGCATACCGGTTCTTTTTGTCATCTCTAATAACATTTGTTTTAATTGAGTTTTATCCATATTGGGAGCAGCGGAGAGTATGTCTTGTACAGACATAACTATATTTTCCATTGTGTTAAAGTTAGTATTTAAATCTGCGACACCAGCTTTGGTAGTTGTTAAAATACTTGTTTCGCCAATTTTGATGATAGCATCTTTAGAGAAAATGTAAGAAGCAGATGCCAAAATAGTAAGTGCCAAAACTGCCGGAATAAGGATAAATAAAAACATTTTTCTTGTAGTACTCAAAAGAACCCTCCTCAAGATAAAAACCAAAACCATTATATAGTTAATAGCCTTAATAATTACCTATTTTAAATATTATAACACTAATAATTATTTTAGCAAATTTCAAAAAAATTTTTCAAACAAAAAAACCGTTTTATAAAAACGGTTTTTTTATTTGAAATATACAATTCAAATAATAATAAAAAATAAAATAATAAAACAAAAAGTTATTTTTTTATTTTATCTGGTTCTGTATGAATTAGAAGTTGAATGTCAAAGTTTATATTTGTTTTTAACGCAAACTCAATATCATGGACTAATTGATGCGCTTTTTCTACGGTCATTTGTGGATTGATAATAATGTGCATATCAATATATATATCATTCCCTGACTTGCGACTTCTTATAGCGTGTACATCACGAACATCTGAGAAAGATAAAGCAATTTCTCTAATTTGTTCTACATTTACAGCAGCCGTATCTAAAAGAGAAGTGCTTGTTTGTTTAGCTATTTCAACTGCAGCAAACAAAATAAATCCAGCAACAATTAAAGAGATAGCAGGATCGATTATTGGTGGAGCTCCAAATTTTATGGCTAGAAGAGTTATCAAAACGCCGACAGAGACAAAAATGTCACTTTTAGTGTGCATGGAATCGGCAACTAAAATATTACTTTTTAATTCTATGCCTTTTTTATATTCGTATGTTGCAACAAAAATATTAATAAACAAAGTTAACAAAAGTACAATTAAACTTTCATAGTTTATTTGTGGCATTACAGGATCAGAAAATCTCCCAAAAGCCTCTTTTATTATATTTATTGCTAAAAACATTAAAAGCCCACTTATAAATAGACTTGTAATGTTTTCGTATTTTTTATGTCCATATGGATGGTTTTTATCAACTGGTTTTGCAGCCAAGTAAAGACCAACAATACCAACAATATTAGATAATCCATCAGATAAAGAATGATAGCCATCCGCTGTAAGGCTAGAGCTGTTTATTATGTTACCAATGATTATTTTAGCAAAGGCAACTGTCCAATTAGCTATTAAAATTATAATAAGAATAGTTCTAACTTTTTTATCGTTGTACATAATAATTTAGTTGGAAGGTCGTTGGTAAAAAAATGGTCTCATTTGTGTGTAACCCATACTCTTAAAATTCATTATTGCCTCTGTACCACCAACAAATAATATGCCTCCTTCTTTTAAGGAATTAAAGAAGTTTTTATATAATTTATCTTTTGCTTCTTCTGTAAAATATATGACTACATTACGGCATAAAATAAGATCAAAACCTGTTTCGAAACGATCTTTTAGTAAATTGTGTTGTTTAAATTCAATTTTGCTACGCATATTCTCGTTTACTATATAACCCTCAGGTGTTTTAGTAAAGTATTTTTGTAATCGAGCAGGTGGAATATTTTTTACTTCATTAATGATATAAGGACCACCAGCTTTAGCTTTAGCAAGCATTTGCGGATCAAGGTCTGTTGCTAAAACGCGGTGAGATTTACCAGGTGATAATTCGTTTAACATCATCGCCAAAGAATAAGGCTCGGCACCAGCAGAGCAGCCAGCACTCCATATTTTAAGGGATGGATTTTTCTTAAGTAATTCTGGTATGACAATCTTTTCTAGTTCATCAAATTTTTCTGGTGTACGGAAAAACTCTGTTACGTTAATTGTTAAATGTTCAAAAAATTGTTGATAAAGCTCTTTGCTTTTACCCAGCATTTCTAAAAATTTATCATAATCTTTTGCACCAATTCTCTCCATAAAGCTGTTAATGCGCCTGTGCATTTGGGTTGCTTTGTAAAGATTTAAGTCAATTCCTGATTTTATAAACCATTTGTCCTTAAAAGACTGCCAATGCTTATCATTGTCTAAATCCATAATAGTATACTCCTTTTTATCATCTTTTTATAAACAGTTGTTTAGAAATTTTTGCATAAGCATCATAGAGCTAACAGTACCAACACCACCAGGTACAGGAGTATATGCTATAGCTTTGTTATAAGCGAGAGCATCAACATCACCAACTATACTATCGCCGACTTGGTTTATGCCTACATCTATAAGAATAGCATCATCTTTTACCATATCTTGTTGAACGAAGTTGGAAACACCGACAGCAGCGACTATAATGTCAGCTGTTTTAGTTATTTTAGCCAAATCAACTGTTTTACTATGACATATAGTAACGGTCGCATTTTCTTTTAACATAAGGGCAAATAAAGGTTTGCCAACAACATTACTACGACCAATTATCACAACATTTTTCCCTTGTAGAGAAATATTGTAAAACTTTAAAATTTCCATCACCGCACAAGCAGTGCAAGGTGCCCAGTTATTTTTGCCAAGATATACAAGGCCAACGCTTTCTGGGTTTAGGCAATCAACATCTTTTTGCATGCTTATTGCAGCACTTATTTTGTCGTTATCAATGTGTTTGGGCATTGGTAACATTGGCATTATGCCATAGATGCTATCATCATTATTTAAAGTATGTATTTTTTGCACTACTTGCTCTGTTGTTGCCTCTTGTGGGAAAATATCTGTCTGAACATTGATGTTGAAGTTTTGAGCTATTTTTACCAAATGATTTTTATAAATATGTGAGGCAGGGTCATCTCCAACAATTAAAATGGCAAGAGTTAAAGGTTTATTTAATTTTTCTATTTCTTGAGCTAGTTTTAATTTTAACTCTTCAACGACCGGTTTACCTTTTAAAATGATTTTTTGCAAAATAAATTCTCCTTAAAATAGACCTGTTACAACGCCATCTGGACTAATGTCAATTTTTTCGGCAGAAGGAACTTTAGGTAGTCCTGGCATTGTCATTATGTCACCTGTAAGCATTACAACAAAGCCTGCTCCGGCACAAATCTTAGCATTGCGTACATTAATAATAAAATCTTTTGGTCGACCAAGTAGATTTGGGTTATCAGAAAAAGAGTATTGAGTTTTTGCCATACATACAGGTAAATTGGAAAAACCCATTTTTTCATATTTTGCTATCGAATCCAGAGCGGATTTGCTAAATGTTACGTCGTCTGCACCATATATTTGGCAAGCAATTTTTTTAACTTTATCTTTTAAGCTATCTGTAAGTTCATATATACACTTAAATTTATTTTGATTTTGTTCGATTATTTGCACAACAGTTTTGGCTAAATCTATGCCACCTTCGCCGCCTCTTGCCCATACATCAGATAGCTCTACAGGTACTCCTAGTTTAGCGCAGTGATCATAAATAGCAGATAGTTCATCTTTACTGTCTTGGCTAAAAATATTTATTGCAACAACCGGTGGCACACCAAATTTTTTGATATTTTCAATATGTTTTTCTAAATTGGCAAGTCCGCGGATAACGGCATCTTTATCAGGAGTTGTTAGTTTATCTTTAGGTACACCGCCATGCATCTTTAATGCTCTTACAGTTGCAACAATAACTGCTGCTTTGGGGTTAAGACTAGCAATGCGAGATTTAATATCAAAGAATTTTTCCGCGCCAAGGTCTGCGCCAAAACCTGCTTCTGTTACAACATAATCAGCAAGTTTGAGTGCTGTTTTTGTAGCGCTTATGCTATTACAACCGTGTGCTATATTGGCGAAAGGTCCGCCGTGAACGATGGCAGGGATGTTTTCTAGTGTTTGGACAAGATTTGGTTTTATAGCGTCTTTGAGTAAAGTTGTCATAGCTCCTTGAGCGTGGAGCATGCTTGCTGTAATTGGTTTGTCTTCATAGTCATACGCTACAATAATTTTGCTTAAACGTTCTTTTAAATCAGATAGGTTTTCTGATAGGCACAAAATGGCCATTATTTCTGAGGCAACTGTTATGTCAAAACCATCTTCACGAGGAACTCCGTTTGCTTTGCCACCTAGACCGATAACTATATCGCGCAAAGCACGGTCATTCATATCCATCACTCTACGCCAAACGATACGACGAGGGTCGATGTTTAAAACATTTCCTTGTTGCAAGTGATTATCAAGCATTGCAGCAAGCAGGTTGTGTGCAGTTGTTATGGCATGCATATCGCCTGTGAAATGTAAATTTATATCTTCCATAGGGACTATTTGTGAGTACCCACCACCGGCAGCACCGCCTTTTATTCCCATACAAGGTCCAAGTGATGGTTCACGTAGTGTAACAAGAACCTTTTTGCCAATTTTGGCAAGACCTTGTGCTAAGCCTACTGTTGTAGTTGATTTACCTTCTCCAGCAGGGGTTGGGGTTATTGCAGTAACTAAGATAAGATTGCCATCAGAGTTTGTCTGGATTTTTTTTAAAAAATCTAAAGATAGTTTGGCTTTGTAATTACCATAAAGTTCTAGACTTTCAGGATCAACACCCAAACTTTCACCTATTTTACTGATTGGTAACATTTTAGCCTGTTGGGCTATTTGAATATCGCTTAACATAATTTTTCCTCCTTAAGTTAATTAAACCATATTGTTACAATACTTTGATTTGGAGCAGTAGATAAAGCAGGTGGATTTTGTTTTATTGCTTTACCACTGCCTATAGGAACTAATGTAAGATTGTTTTGTTGTAATATTTTAGCACATTCACGCATTGTATAGCCATTTAAATCAGGAACTATTGTTTGGTTGCCTGAAACCAAAGAAACAGGTTGTGATGTTGTATTTTGCTTTGTTTTAGCAGATTGCAAGTTTATATTGCTACTAGATGGCTCGATTCCTTTTATAACTAGTATTTGTTGCATTATTTCTTTAAATATTGGAGCAGCGACCTGACTGCCATAATAAACAGAATGTGGAGTATCAACAATTACTAATACAATATATTGAGGGTTTTCTATCGGTGCAATGCCAACAAACGAAGCAAAATACTCATTAGCAGCGTATCCACCACCACTTTTTAATTTTTCAGCGGTACCTGTTTTACCGGCAATTCTATATCCAGGTATCTGGGCTAATGTGCCACCACCGTTTAACACAACATTTTCCATCATATGTAAGACTTTTTTGCTTGTTTCTTCTGTTATTAATTGATTCTTATGAATTACTTTAGACTCTTGAATTAAGCTACCATCAGGATTGACAATTTTTTTAACTATTTGTGGTTTTATAAAATTACCATTATTGGCAATAACATTAACAGCACAAATTAGCTGCAAAGGTGTAACAGCAATTCCTTGTCCTATAGACATGCTAGCAATGTCTATGTTTAGCATCTCTTTTGTATTAAAAAGAAGACCACTTTCTTCGCCTGGTAAATCTATTCCTAAAGGCAAGCCAAATCCAAATTTAGCAGCATAATCATTTAATCTTTCTTTACCTATTATAAGTCCAAGCTCTACCATATTTGTGTTGATAGATTTTGTTATTACATCACTAAATAAAATGCTACCTAAAGCATTTCCTTCAGCATTTTTAATTTCTTTGTCGCCAACTTTAATTTTACCATAATCATAAACAGGTGTTTGTGGTTGAATAAGATTTTCATTAATTGCTATTGCAGCAACTAATGGTTTAAAAGTAGATCCTGGTTCATAAATCATTGATACATCTGAATTTATCCATGTTCTTTCATTGTAATTATAAAAATAATTAGGATCAAAAGTAGGCACATTTGCCATAGCTACGATTTGACCTGTTTTAACTTCCATAACAATTGCACTAGCAGTCTTAGCACCAGTTCGCGCAAGGGCATTTTCTAAAGCTTTTTCAGTAGCAAACTGGATTTGATTATCAAGTGTTAGGTAAATAGAAGACATTTTCTTTGGCTTGTTGCTCGCTAGGACGGAAGAAAAAATGGGGTTACCAAAAATATCTGTTTCTACAAATTGTGGCTGGATTGCACTTTTTAAAATCGAGTCAAACGACATTTCTATGCCACCTAGACCACGGTCATCTGTTCCTACAAAACCAAGAACTTGTGCAGCTAATGTTCCAAGTGGATAATAGCGTTTACTTTCATTTAAAAAACCAAAACCATTTAACTTATTATCTAGAATTATTTGTTGTATTTTATCCGCTCTAGTTTTGTCCATAGTACGTTCTAGCCAGACAAAATGGTTAGAGGTATTAAATATGCCTAATAAATCATCTATAGGTTTATTTAAAAGAGGGCTTAATAGTTGAGCGGCTAATTGGCGAGGTTTTCTTTTTTCATTATCTGCATCTCTGGCATCGTCCATTGCCAGTGGGTCAACGTATAAAGATTTTGAAATGAGGCTTATTGCAAGCTCATTTCCGTTTGCATCATAGATGGTACCGCGTGGCGATTGTAGTTCTTGAAGTAAATTTTTACTTTGTTCAATTTTAGCAGTCAAGTTTTCTGCTTGAACAATTTGTAACCAACCTAAGCGTAATATACAAGCTAAAAAACCTATAAAAATGAGACAAAATATGAAAGAGGTTCTTTTATTTGCTTGCAACTTTATTTTCAATGCCATAAAATCACCCTTTTACTAAAAAAAGTTTGCGGTTTTTTGTGTTTTTAGACTGTTCTTGCGAGTAAACAGATTGCTTGGAAGGAATTGTTTTAATTACATTTAAAACAATTCCTAAAAGTGCCATATTGATAAGTAGCGCTGTACCACCATAACTTATAAAAGGTAATGGTACACCGATAACGGGAAGCAAGCCACAAACCATTGCTATATTAGCCATTGCTTGACCTGTAATAAATAAATTTGTTCCTGTAATTAGTAGATATCCACCGCCGTCAGGAGCCATATTAGCGCTACGATAAAGAATATAGCTTAAAAAAATAAACAAGCAAATTACTATTAAAGCGCCAATAAAACCCCATTCTTGGCAAAAAACCGCAAAAGAAAAATCTGTATGTGCTTCTGGTAAGTAAAAAAATTTACTGCTACCACCGCCTGGTCCCATTCCTGTTATGCCACCGCTACCAATCGCCATTAAAGATTGTACTGTTTGATAACCTGCTCTATCAGCATAAGCCCAAGGGTTGAGCCAGGCCTGCAATCTTTCAGCACGATAGCTCGCCTTTGTAGCAAGAATGACGATAGACAAAGGTACACTAGCAAAAAGTAACATATATTGAGCAACTGGTAAACCACAAATAAAATAAAGTGCTATTGATAGCGCAACAATAATTGCTGCAGTACCAAGATCTGGCTGAATATAAACTAAAAACCCCATTATTAAAGTTAAAAACAATGGAGCAGAGAATAAATTGGCTTTGCGTTTATAAGATAATTTTTTTGCTAAAGCGGCAGAGCATAATATAATAACAACCATTTTGGCAAGCTCTGACGGTTGAAAGGAAAAAAATGAGCCAAGCTGTATCCAACGTCTGGCACCGTTAATTGTTGTGCCTTTAAAAATTACAAGAAGAAGTAAAACAATTGTCACAATAGACAATAAATCAGCTTTTTTAAGCCAAAAATGATAATCAATTTTACGAAGTATAAATGTAACAATAAGACCAGCTACAGCATAAATAAGATATCTGTATAAGTAATGCTTGCTATTTGAAAACATTTCTTCGGCAGCAACTTGGCTAGCACTAAAAACGTTAATGCAGCCTATACCAAGTAAAATTATGACGATATACACTATAGCTTCAGCATTGCTTTTCCAAAAAAATGTTTTAGTAGCATTCATTTTGTAGCCTCGTTTTTACTTAAAGATACCTTACAAAAATTTATAGCCATTCCTAAAGTATGAAATTTAGTTTCGTACTCTGTCCAGATAGGGTTATTAATACTGCTGTTATGTAAATCGATTGATTTTTCTATTATATTAAGATTAAGTGAGAATATTTCTTCTAACGCAAACTCAAATAACGCTGTATTGTCTGTTTTAAATTGCAAATGGGCACTAGGTGAGCTTATAGTAAGATATTTATTTAAAAAATCACAATAAACAAGCCGTCTTTTGGCATGACGAGCTTTAGGCCAAGGGTCGCAAAAGTTGATAAAAATAGTTTGAACTTTACTTTCGACAAACCAATCGGTCAAATCATTGGCATTAGCGTGTATTAATAAAATATTTTTAAGTTCTAGTTGTTTTATTTTTAAAGCAGCAAGATAGATTATTTCCGTTTGGAATTCTATCCCGACAAAAAAATCATCAGGGCTATTTTGTGCAAGCTGAGCAATAAAAGAGCCTTTCCCAGTTCCTATTTCTAAATGTATATTTTCTTTGCCTAAAAGACGTTCGCGAGCCTCATTACTTTGACAGACGATATCTTTTAATTCTTTTAATGCATCTTGAGTATGTGGTTTTTTACGTACCCTCATTGATAAAATTAATCTCCGTTAATAGTTTAGCTTTTTACAAGCCCATATTTTTTCAAATAACGATATAGTGTAACACGACTTACATCAAGCATTAAGCTCAATTTACTGATATTACCTCCGGCAGCCTTCCATGTTTCGACAAAAGCATCTTTATCGTGCTTCCAAGATTTACCGATAGTAGAATCACCAGGTAATTTTATATTTTCAGAGTTTATTATACTACCTGGTGTATGGAAAAATGCCATTTCCAATACTCCTTGAAGTTGTTTTATGTTTCCGTTCCAGCTGCATTTTTGCAAAAGAGTGATTGCTTGTTCTGATAAAGATTTTGTTGGTAAGCTGTGTTGTATCGCAATTTCTGATAATATGTGTTTTGATAAAACTTTAATATCGCTTGAGCGTTCACGCAGTGATGGTATGCGAATGACTAGCTTTGATAAATATTGATAAAGATTTTTAGAAAATAAGCCTTTGTCAGAAAGCCTTTTTAAATTCGAGTCACAAGCTGCAATTACTCGTACATCAAGTTTTGTGTCTTTACCTAATATTGGCAAAGATTTTTTTTCTAGAAAAGCAGCTAATTTATCGCCTAAATTTATAGGAAGTTTTTCTATTTCATCAATAAATAATGTTCCGGTATCGGCAAGCTCTAGCTTACCTTCGGTCCAACTGGTAGTCTCGTTACCGTGACCGAATAATTCGGCATCTAAAATGCTCTCTGATACCTTACCACATTTTATAACAATTAAAGGATTAGCAGCGCGTGGGCTTGCTTGGTGAATGCCATGTGCTAATCTTTGTTTACCTGTACCGGGTTCACCTTGAAGCAATATATTGCTATTAGTCTTGGCAATTCGTGCAGCCTTGTTTTTTAAACTGTTAAATTCTGATGTTTCACCAACCATTGATAAAAGTTTATAGCGTGCTCTGTAGCTTGTGGCATGGGCAATAATGGTTTTTAAGTCTTCAATGGAAAAACTTGCGGCAATGATGCTGTTTATTTCATCGCCTACTTTAATTGGTAAAACAGTAGTTATATCCTCATATGTTTTATCTTGAGAAATCCAAGTAACCTCTTTGTGATGTGATGGAGTACCTAAAAAAGCTTTGTTTATGGGGATATGTTCGTAGTTTAAAAATACATCGCCAAGATGATTTTTTCCATTTAGACGTTTTTGCCCAGGTTGGTTGGCATAAGTTACTTTGCCACCTGGACGTATACAATATATACAGGCTGGAAGTTCATCAAGTAGTGTTTGGAATGCTTGATTTTTTTCTTGCTCTACCAAATAATTTTCCAAAGAATATTTAAAGCTTAAAATTATCGCATTTAACAAATCATAAGGCAATTTTTCTTGTTGAAAAGAAAAAAATGTCAATAAATAGCGCAAAATGCCATCAACCATAATAGGCACCGTAAAAGAATCTGTCTCATGAAATGCTTGGCTCCAATTTTCTGCGCCAAAAAGTAAAAAAGGTGTTTTGTGTTCTTTGGCAATACTTATACTCGTTGTACCAATATTGCGCTCGGAAATACACTTACCGACAAGTGTTTCAAAAATATCACTATTTAAGCTAGAGCTATAATTTTTTAGAATATAGGATTCTTCATCTACCAACAAAAGATTGATGTCATAGATACTTAAATATTGTTTTATGTTTTCATATAGACCATCAACAAAACAAATGGTTTGTTGACCAGCTTCTTGCCGCTCTTGTAGTTCTAAGGCTGTCAGCTTAGGTAGACTAGAGATGTTTTTGCTTTCTATGTTTCTCAATTGGCAACGACGCCAAGATTCGCCGATCCAAGGATGTACACTAGGATCAATAATACCTTCTGTTGTAAACTTTTTATAATAATTTTCTAATTTTTCTTTGGTGCGTAACTCTCTAATCATTAACAAACCTCCAGTTTTTAAAGGATATTGCTCTTAATTAATTTACTATTCTTCTTGAACCCAAGTATCTGCTTTTCCAATAACTTTCTTCAAGGTTGCTAAGCATGACGCCTTTGCTTGTAGATGCGTGCCAAAAGTTGCCTTGACCAGCATATATTCCTACATGCGAAGCCCCTTTTTCGTAAGTTTGGAAAAAAACTAAATCACCGTGTTTTAAATCTTTTTTCAAAATAAACTTGCCCTCTTTATATTGTGTATCTGCACTACGAGTCAAGTTTACATTATTTTGTTTGAAAACATACATTGTATACCCTGAACAATCAAAAGCACTAGGTGTAGTGCCACCAAATTTATAAGGGACACCTTTGTATTTAGCAGCTGTTTGTAGGATACCATTTATAGTTTTATTGCTAGTTGTAGTAGTTTGTTTATTTTGAATAGCTTTGATTATCGCTTGATATGTTTGTT
Source organism: uncultured Acidaminococcales bacterium (assembly GCA_964551985.1). Taxonomy (GTDB): domain Bacteria; phylum Bacillota; class Negativicutes; order Acidaminococcales; family JAISLQ01; genus CAZKFG01. Next base: position 73,822 of record CAZKFG010000002.1, on the reverse strand, counting down.
GGTCAAGCGTACCTGTTTGTTTTAATTTAAACTTTTTTTGAAAGGATTTGATGCCGTTTCTGGTATTTTTGCTAAAAAGACCATCTGTGCGATCAATTTTTATCCCTAGAGCAATAAGATTTTTTTGAGCTATAGCTATTTTTTCGTTTTTGTCGCCAACCTTAAATAGTTCTTGAGCAAAAGCTAGGTTTGGTAAGCAAAAAACTATAAATAAAATTAATATACTTTTAGTTATTGTTTTCATTTTGTTACCTAAAATCTCTCTACATTATTATAAGGATCAACATTTTTCATCATTTTTAAATGCTCTTGTGCAATTTTTATTTGTTGCAACAATTGCATTTTATCTTTTGGCAAAATTCCAGCTAATGATATATAGTTAGAAATGTGATTACTTCTAAATATACAATGAGAATTACTTGGCAAATCAATGCCATCAATAATCTCATAAAGTTCTTGCATCAAACCTGATGGCGATAGAATTTCAAGGTCTCTACGATCAAATTCTTCTTTTAATTCGCTTCCGCGATAAAGCATCAAAGTCAAAGCACTGAGCATATCAGGTTTAATGATATTTATAGCTTGAGCTGTCTTTAGAGCGTGCTGATTGGATGTTTCTTTGCCTGCAAGCCCTAAAATTACCATCATTGATAATTTTATACCAGCATTTTTTACAAGCACTCCAGCATGTATAGCTTGCTTAGCATTAACGCCTTTTTTAACTTTTGCTAACAGCTCGTCATCACCTGTTTCTATACCGTAATAAACAAGTTTTAATCCTGCTTTTTGCAAAAGTTCCAAATCTTGACTGGTTTTTGATAATATTGATTTTGGTCCAGCATAAGAAGATACCCGTTGCAATCGCGGGAAACTATCATACAAAATTTGCAATATTTCTAAAAGCATCTTTGTTGGTAAAATCAAGGCATCACCATCAGAGAGAAAAATTCTTTTAACAGGAACTTTTGTTGAGAGTGCCGTATTTATTTGACTCTTGATGTCATCCATTGATTTTATATGAAATTGCACAGTCCTATACATGTTACAATATGTACAAACATTGTGTGAACAGCCCACGCTGACACGTAAAATAAAACTATTAGCCTCACTGGGAGGACGAAATATTGGTCCTGGCTCTGTATCAAAAAACATTTTTGTCTCCTTTGTGCGTTTATGATTAAATTGTAACAAAAAAGTGTAAAAATTTCTATCAAATAGAAAAAATAAAAATCCCTTAGAAAATCTTCTAAGGGCAAATTTTTACCAAGCTTTGACAATAGAGCCTTTAAAAGTATCGTTAATAAATTTTTCTACTTGTGGTGATTGATAAGCTTTGACAAGTTTTTTTAGCGCATGATTATCTTTATCACTTGTTTTAGCAACAATAATACAAGCGTATGGAGAGTCTTTATCTTCTATTGCCAAAGCATCTTTAGTTGGTACAAGACCTGCCACCAAAGCATAGTTTGTATTTATAGCAACCAAATCAACATCGTCTAATGAACGTGGCGTTTGTGCTGCTTCTATTTCGACAATTTTTAACTTTTTATCATTTTTGACTATATCTGTAAGAGTGGGTAGTATGCCGGAATTTTCTTTAAGCTTGATAAGTCCAACTTTTTGTAATAGCAAAAGTGCTCTGCCACCGTTTGAAGGATCGTTAGGGATAGCTACTTTAGCATTTTCCGGTAATTCATCTAATTTTTTTACTTTTTTAGAATATATTCCCATTGGTAGTAAAACTGTTTTGCCAATAGGCATAATATCATACTTTCTAGCACTTATTTGGGCATCTAAAAATGGTTTGTGTTGGAAGCTGTTGGCATTTAAATCACCTTGATTTAAAGCAGTGTTTGGGGTTGCGAAATCATTAAATTCTATAATTTGCATTTCCACACCATCTTTTGCTAAAACTGGTTTTACAGCCTCTAAAATTTGCGCTTGTGGTCCTGCCGTAGCGCCTACCTTTATTACAGATGATTTTGGAGATTGTTTATTGTCAGAACAACCAACAGTAATTAGTAAAGATGTAATTACTAAACAGCTTAATAAAAGTAACTTTTTTTTGTTCATATTTTTACCCGCCTTATTTTCAATGTTAGAATAAAGTTTATAATATTTTCTATGCTTTTAGCAAGAGGTTTTTAGTGTTTACTTGAAGTATACTTTTTTTATCTGTATAATGAATAAAAATAATTACTAAGGATGATTTGATAAAATGGATAATATAATGCTTATTTTGCTGGGTTTTATAGTGCTTTTGCTTATTTATTTGATTGTTTTTGGCAAAAATAATCAAGCTTTGGAAAAACAAATTGTGCAATTGCAAGCTTTGCTAAGCGCAAACCAACAATCAAAATTACAAGAAGAAGTATCAACAAGGCAAGAGCAAAGCGAAAATAATAAGCTGTTAAGAGAAGAAATAAATAATAACTTTAAATTGCAGTCTGATATGGCACTAAAACAATTGGATGTTCAAAATTTGCAACAAAATCAACAACTACAAAAATTATCGGCGCAAATGGATAACTTGATTGAAAAAAACTTTCAACAGCAAGAGAAACTAAATGAATTTGTTGGGAAAAGCCTTACTCAAATACAGCTGAGTAATGAACAAAAACTCGATGCGATAAGGCAAGTTGTTGATGAAAAACTTAACACTACTTTATCAAGAAGGCTAGATGAAGCTTTTAAAAATGTAAGCGACCAGTTGCAACAACTATATAAAAGTCTTGGCGAGATGCAAACTTTATCTACTGGGATACATAGTTTAAACAGAGTTCTTACAAATGTCAAACTGCGTGGTACTTGGGGTGAAGTACAGCTTGGCGCTTTACTTGAGCAGATAATGAGTAAAGAGCAGTATGAACAAAGTGTTATGGTTAAAAGAGGTAGTAAAGAGCGCGTGGACTTTGCGATTAAATTACCAGGCAAAGAAGCCAATGAGTGCGTGTGGTTGCCTCTAGATGCTAAATTTACTCAAGAAGATTATCTAAGGCTTTGCGAAGCAAGTGAAAAGGCTGATATTACTTTGGTAAATGAAGCTGTAAAAGCAATAGACACCAAAGTCAAACAAGATGCTAGAAGTATTCGCGATAAATATATAAGTCCTCCGACCACTACAGATTTTGCGGTAATGTTTTTGCCGACAGAAGGTTTGTATGCGGAAGTTTTACGGATAGATGGTCTTTGTGAGTATTGTCAAAATGAATGTAGAGTCATTATAGCTGGTCCTACAACATTAGCGGCACTACTAAATAGTTTAAGGCTGGGTTTTGCCACATTAGCGATAGAGAAAAAATCTAGTGAAGTTTGGCGATTACTTGGCGCAATTAAAAAGCAATACAGTCTTTTTGATGCAATTATTGATAAATCGCTAGATAAAATTGAAGATGTAAAAAAAGAAATGACAAAAGCACAAGATAAATCCAAGCAAATTTACAGCAGACTTAATAAGGTAGAAGAATTGGATGAATTAAGTGCGACAAAAATGTTGGAAGAATAAAAAAGTTGGCATAAAGCCAACTTTTTTATTCTATTACAATATTATCAATAAGCCTTGTTTTACCAAATTTGACAGCAAGTGCAATGAAAATGCTTGTATTGATTGTTTCATCAACCTCTTTTAAACTAGGGAATTGATATAGCTCTATATAATCTATTTTAGCAAGAGGTTCTTTGTCAATCATTTGCTCTATAGTGTTTAAAATTATTTTTTTGTTCTTTTCTCCTTCTTGTACAAGCTCTTTGGCTTTATTTAAACTTTGAGATAATACTAAAGCGGCGATTCTTTCTTGTGGTGACAAATAAACATTACGTGAACTTAGTGCCAATCCGTCTTTTTCTCTGATTATCGGCATTATACGGATTTTCACAGGCATAAATAAATCGTCTGCCATTTGTCTGATTATTTGTGCCTGCTGGGCGTCTTTTTGTCCGAAATAAGCTTTATCTGGGGATATAATGTTGAATAGCTTTGTTACAACAGTTGTTACGCCACGAAAATGTGTAGGACGAGATTGACCACACAAAATACTTGTCATGTGTCCTGTGACTTCTACCCAAGTTTGTTCTCCTGTTGGGTACATTTGGTCTATAGTCGGAGCGAAAACTGCTTTAGCACCTAAACTTTCGGCAAGAGCGCAGTCATTTTCTAATGTACGTGGATATGTAGATAAATCTTCTGTTGGCGCAAATTGAGTTGGGTTTACAAATACACTGACAACGACAAAATCATTTTCCTCACATGCTGCTTTAATTAAAGATGCATGCCCCAAATGAAGAGCTCCCATTGTTGGGACAAGTCCGATGCTCAACCCATCTTTATGTGCTTTTTGGCAAAGGACTTGTATTTCTTGTACTGTTGATAAAATTTGCATTTTTTACTCCTTTAATAAAGTTTATCTAGTGTTTGTTGATCAATTTTAAAGCAATGCTGTTCCGCGGGGAAAGTTCTTTTTCGTACCTCGTTTACATATTCTCCTACGCCCTGCATTATTTCTTGATGTAGGTTTTTGTATTGTTTAGCAAATTTTGGTACAAAACCATCTGTCATTCCAAGCAAATCATGATATACAAGCACTTGTCCGTCGCAACCTGCGCCAGCACCAATGCCAATTGTAGGGACGGATATTTTTTCTGTTATCATTTGTGCCAAAGCGGCAGGAACACATTCTAATAAAACGCAAAAAGCGCCTGCTTGTACTAAAGAATTTGCATCATCAATCAATTTTTGAGCACCAATATCATCTTTACCTTGTACTTTAAAGCCGCCCATTTGATGCACTGATTGAGGAGTAAGTCCTATATGCGATATTACGGGAATGCCAGCGTCTACAATCTTTTTAACCGTCTGCGCCATCTCAATACCACCTTCGAGTTTAACAGCGTGAGCACCAGCTTCTTGCATAAAACGACCAGCATTTTTAAGTGCTTGTTTAGCAGAAACTTGATAACTCATAAAAGGCATATCAACAACAACCATAGCTCTTTTTGCAGCACGAGCCACAGGTTTACAGTGATGAAGCATATCCTCCATTGTTACAGGCACAGTAGAATCATAGCCTAAGACAACGTTTCCCAGAGAATCGCCAACTAAAAGCATGTCGGCCCCTGCTTCGTCAAACATTTTTGCAAATGGATAATCATAGGCAGTAATCATGACTATAGGCTGCTTTTCCTGCTTCATTTGCTTTAAAGTAGACGTAGTAACTTTTTTACCGTTCATTTTACACCTCATTTTTTAATAATTTTTCTAACTCTTTTATTTGTTTAGAGCAAAGTTTATCGCTCTTTTTTGCCAGTTTTAAAGTTTGCAAGCTCATTATTTTATAAAAATCTAAAAGATCATCTGGTAAAACAGCTAAATGTTTTTTTATCGTTATGTTATCACCACGTGCAATAGGCCCTGTTAACGCATTTTTGCTCTCTAACTGACTAAAATTTTTAATCGAAGCTTGTACTAATGGTAAAAAAATGTTTTTAGCAGCATCTTTATCGTCAGACCAATTTGTAAAAATTTGTTCTACAACAGCAAGCAGTGTAACTAAATGATTTGAAGCGATACATGCCGCGGCGTGATATAACGCCCTGTCTTGACTTGGTATTGCGATAGTTTGAGCTCCAAGCATGTTTGCTAAAGATTTTGCCAGATTTTGTACCTTTTTGTTTCCGTCAATAGCTATGTATATGTTTTTAAATGAAGTGTTATATCTAGCGAAAGTTTGTAGTGGATGAAAACTTCCAAGATTAATATTCATATTTTCTTCAATAGAGCTTGAAGCCAAAGCACCACTACAATGAAAAATGATTTTATTTTTTGCGACAGGTGTTATTTGTGCAAAAACATCAGCGATAATCGCATCTGGTACTGTTAAAAATATAATATCGCTGTTTTTAACCAAATCAATATTATCAGAAAATGGCTTTACTTTAAATTTTTTGGCAATGGAAACGGTTAATTGTTCAGGTTGGCATGTTATACCACTTATAGTGCAACCAGTCTTTTTAAAATTGTATATAAGAGAGCTGCCTAGTTTACCTGCACCGATGATACCAATAGTTTTTTTCATAATGAACCTCTAAAATGAAAATAAAAGACGCTTTTCCAAACGGAAAAGCGTCAAGAATGCACAAAATAATAGCAAACTTGTGTTGTTTCCGTCTCGGTCAATGTTGATCCAAGCGGTTAAAAAAGATTTTACTAGCTTTGGATAGAGTAGTACCCTTCCAAGATGTATTTAGAGTGTAGCACAAAAGAAAAGTTTTTTCAAATAATTAAAACAGGTTTTTGACAAGCGCTTAAAACAGCATTAGTTGTGCTACGCATGACGATAGAGCGAGCACCTGGGAGTCTTCTACTACCTAAAATAATCAAATCACAATTATTTTCGTCAGCAAACTCTGCGATAGTAAGAGCAGTATTTTTGCTGCTTTTTATTTCGCTTATAAAAGGATAATTATATTTTTGATGCATTTTATCAAGTAACATTTGAACGGCATAGAGCTCATCTTCGGGTAATTCATCTATTTCATCATACTGTTCAATAATGCTTATTGCAAAGAGATTTGCGCCTAGCACTTTGGCAAGTTCAATTGCTTGGTCAAAAGCTTTAATAGACCTATCTTTATTGTTTAATGCTACAAGAATGTTATTATACATTTTCCCCTCCAAAAAAATTACTATTCATCAAAATCTGCTTTGTTTTTATTTGGATTGTTTAAAAAGGATTTGATATTTTTGCAAGCTTGTTGTTTAGCGTGATTAAAAACCTCTTTGATTGCGGACAAATCTTCTGGTTGACCAGCTTTAAGCCACTCATGCGCGGCTTTGCCTATGCCATAGGTTAAGCCAACACCAATTAAAATTTTAGTTGGCGAATATGGAAAAAGAGTAGCTAAGGTAGATCCAACTACAGAAGCCCCTAAGGATGCTATAAAGCCTAATATAACAGAATCATTTAATTTATAACCATGCAAATCACCAATTTTTTTAACTAAGTAAACTTCATTAGCGATAAGTGCCATAGTCCCTGCGATAGGTAGCATTACAACAACGCCAGCACGCGCTGCTGCCCAGCGACAAAGTCTCTCTACCTCAGCTTCTTGTGCCATATCGTAAATATCTAAGGACTGTTCGTCGGGGGAGTCAAATTTATAAGTTTCTTGATCATAGTTATCTTTTTCGCTTTGCATGTTTTTACCTCCTAAAAATCTTATGCTTTTATCTTAACATAATTGTCAAGGTTTATGCACAGGGTAATAAAAAATTTTGCATTATTAAAAAAGAAACATTTTATAAATGTTTCTTTTTGTTCACGTGAAACAATTTTTGCAAAACATGTTTGGTTAAGCTTTTTTAAGAAAATCTTTTTGAATATCAATTGATTTTTTAATCAAATCATAATATACATTGAGATGGTCTTTTAACAATGTTTTTATTTGTGGTTGTTTTTGCTGTAATAGTTTGATTTTTTCGTTATTTGTCAAATTGGAAAAGCCATCAGGCAATTCTTTTATAAAGTCAGGATTATTTTGCTCTAAAACTTTCAGAGCGTTTAGCAATTCACTACCTTTTTCTATACGTAAATCAAATGCGCAGTTGGCATTATTTTCAACAGTTTTTAATACTTCTAAATCTTTTATCACAAGTCTAACTTTATGCAATAGAACTTTGGCAACATAAGTATTTTGAACAAAAGAAGGATTTTGTGGGCTTAATTCTATAGCGGCCAATTTTACATTAACTCTACTAAGTTCGTTTGCAATTAAATAATGTGCTTTGGCATCAAGATCATTATCACCAAGAAAAATGCAAAAATCTATCTGCCAAGGCGCGTTTTTAAAATAGCCATTATAAAGGTATTGCAAATGAGCAATAGCTTGTCCGTAGCACAAGGCTATTTGAAAAACTTCTTCTTTAGTATATGTTATATTACCGTTATCTAAAGAAAAATTTTTGTCTACATAAGATTCTATTAAAGCTTGACGAAATTCTTCGGGTAGGTTTTGTGCTTTTTGCATTATTTCGTCAGATGTCAAATTAAAGTTAGTTTTATCTATTTTATCGCTACAATCAACTACAAAGCTTGTGTAGCCGCAAAGTAGAGCGTTGACAATTTCTTGTTCGGTTTTGGCATAAGAAAATTCAGCGCCATATCCGCTTTTTAAGCCGATTTCTAGCGCTTGCCAAGCAGTATTGCCCATTTGCTCTGAAAGAATTTGCGCAGAATTTGTGTTGGCGCAAATAACAGGTTTTATAGAACTATTTTGTAAATCTTGAGCAAATTTTGGTAGTGTCAAAGCAAAAGCATCTTCAAAGCCAATGCTGCTATTTTGATTAGTACAAGCACCTGGTGCTGTCCACTTGAGAAAAAATCTAAGTGCTTGAGAGTTTTTATTATTGGTATTTGCCAGACGCAATCTAACACCATATTTATATTCATCTAAAGTACATTCTAATTTATCTGCAAAAGCACAAGCACCATCGGTTATACAAACAAGTTGTTGTTCATTTTCAACTAATGCAATAAACCCATTAGGCACTTTGTTAAATGATGTATCTATTATTTTCTTACCTGTTGCTTTTTTCATAATATCAATTGCTTTACTTTCACTAATGCCCATTATTTGCCTCCTAGTAATTTTTAAATGATTGCTTTATTGTAACATATTTTTGTTTTGTAGACAATTTTGCATTAGAAAACAGAAAAATACATTTAACCTATTGACAAAAAACAAAAAAGAAGCGATAATTATTATTAGTTAATAATTAAAATAAAAAGGAGAGATTTTACAATGGAAAAAACAATGCAAGGATTAGCAGCTGCATTTGCAGGAGAATCACAAGCAAATAGAAAATATTTAGCTTATGCTAAACAAGCAGAAACTCAAGGATATAAACAAGCGGCAAAACTATTTAAAGCAGCGGCAGAAGCTGAAACACTGCATGCCTTAGCAGAATTTAAAGCTATGGGCAAAATAAAAGATACTGCTGAAAATTTAAAAGATGCAGTTGCTGGCGAAACACACGAATTTACAGAAATGTACCCAGAATTTATCGAATATGCTAAACAAGAAAATCAATCTGAAGCACTACGCATTTTTCAATTAGCTTCAGCTGCTGAAAAAGTACATGCCGATTTATATCAAAAAGCGCTAGATAATCTAACTAAAGAAGATGGTCCAGCATATTATTTGTGCCCAGTTTGTGGTTATATACACGAGGCTAAGGCACCGGAAGTTTGCCCTATTTGTAATGCAAAAGGGTTAGCATTTAAAGAATACAACTAATTCGCTTGATTATTTGTCATGTTACAAGCAATATTTATTTAGAAAAACTGTAAATACTCTAGCATATTAGGTTGATAAAAAAGGAGTTAAGATTATGAGATCATTAACAAAATTAAACCTTCAATATGCACATAGATTTTTAAATTATGAAGGAGAAGCCCAGTATCTTCACGGACATACAGGCCTTTTGACCATCGAAGTGGAAGGCGAAGTAGATGCAAGAACAGGATTTGTTTATCCTTGTAATAGTATCAAAAATACAGCATGGAGTTACTTGAAAAACTTTGATCATGCACTTATTTTGCAAGAAGAAGATCCACTTTTGCCTGTAACATTGGCAGCTTATGAAAAACAAGGGATTAGAGATGGCGCACCGACAAATACAATGCTTGGATTGCCTATTGATAACGAACTTGCAAAAGCATATCCAGAATGTAGATTAGTTGTTGTAAAAAAAGTTGCAACTTGTGAGAATTTGATTGAGGTATTTTATTCACTTTTAAAAGATAAATTTAACATTAAAAAAATGACTTTCGCTTCCGGAGATAATTGCGCAACAGCAGATTATTAAAATATTTAATAAAAATGAAAGAAGAGCTATAGCTAAACGGCTATAGCTCTTCTTTCATAAAAAAACTTATCTAAACAATGAAGCAGCGCAATAAACAAGTAAAAGCATCATAATAGTATTAACTGTTTTTGCATGACTAGCAAGAACCTTACAAAAAGCTAAGCCGCATAATGACCAGACAAACGAGCCGGAGGCACCTATAAGTGATAATATAACAGTAAACAAAATTAATGATTCTAAAGAATGATAAATAGGTAAAATATAAATTGATAATGCTGTAATTGCGTAAATATAAATTTTAGGATTTACAAATTGCAAAAGCATTCCAGAGATAAAACTTGCTTTTTTGTTATTTTCAATATTTGTATTGTTAGCACTCGTCCAAACTTTCCATGCTAGATAAAGCATATAAGTGGCTCCTGCAAATTGTAAAATTAATTTTATTTTTGGTAAATATGAAAATAATGTTGCGCTGAAAAATGCGCACATTGCCATGACAACAAAAAAACCTGCTAGTATTCCAAAATTAAACTTAACGCTGTTACGAAAACCAAGCTTTATAGCATTGTTCATGGATAACAAATTGTTAGCTCCAGGTGTGTAAGAGCTGATAAAACAGTAAATTAAAAAATCATATAAATTAAACATCATAACCCCTCCTTGATTTTTGAATATAACAATCTTATAAATTCATCTAAAATTTATTTACAATAATAAAATTAAATTATATAATGATATAAAAAGATTATTATACTGCATTACGTGCAATATAATAATACAATTTGTTCTTTATATTGTCAATAGGGGTGTTTTTATGAATACAATGAATATGATTGTGGCAGCTAATATTAAAAGATTACGTGAAGAAAACAAGCTTAGTATGGATGAACTTGCAAGACTAAGTGGTGTTAGCAAAAGTATGCTTGCACAAATTGAACGTGGAGAGGCAAACCCTACAATATCAACATTGTGGAAGTTGTCAAATGGTATGAAAATACCATTTGATGCTCTGACAATTCGTCCTAAAAATTCATGTGAAATTGTAAAAATATCACAAATGCAACCTATACTTGAAAATGAAGGAAACGTTAAAAACTACCCTATTTTCCCTGATACAGAAAATCGTAGATTTGCTGTATATTACCTAGAACTTGGCAAGGGAAGCTATTGGAAAGCAGAGCCGCATTTAAAGGGTACAACAGAATTTGTTACAGTATTTTCAGGTACTATGGAAATTCACGCCGATGGTCGAGAATTTATATTGAAAAAAGGTGATAGTATACGTTTTAGAGCTGATACCAAACATTCTTATTGTAATATAAGTGATGAAACGGTAGTTTTACATATGATTATTTTTAATCCATAATATAAAAACCCATTGCTAAAATGCAATGGGTTTAATATATTTGTTATTTCAAAAGAATATTTTCTAAAATGATATTTATTTTAGAAACTAAAAATTTAGGTGTTGGTAAGACCTGAGTCAATAGCAACAGTTCTAAAATACATACTCCTAAATAACCTACTATAATAAAATTAAAATAAATTTGGCGGCGTTTTTCAATCAAAGCTATTTTGTCAACAAGCAAGTATTTTTGTTTGCCTATAGCTACCAAAAATGAGCGTATTTCCAAAAGTAATTTTGTTGGCAATGCTGTGTTTTCGTTTGTCTGTAATAAAATAATCCATTTTCTAAGTAATGGTAAAAAAAACTGGTCACGCGATACTTCTGCTTGTAAAATTTCAATATTACCATGTCTTGTTTGCCAAATACGACGCATTGGCATAAGCACAACGCGAAACATAAACAGTGGTATTAAAACTAAAAAAGTGTTGTAAATGATTATTGAGGATAAAGAAAAAACATTGTTGGCATACAATGGCTGAAGTTTGACATACTCCATTCCAAAAGGAACCAAAAAGCTAACAAGTAAAAAAGAAGTCAAAATAGCAAAAGACCACTCAAACCAATTCCCGATTAATGAAGATTTATTTGTAGCAATAACCTTTTGTACTTCGTCGTTTTTATATAACGAGGCAGGGATTCTATACATGTATATGCGCAAACAAGGCTTATCTTCACTGATTTCTCCGCCAAAAATTATATGGTTTTTCAAATAGCGTTTACCCTTGTAACGACCTTCTTTGCTAAATAAGCTAGAGAGCCAATGTGTCTGATCTATTTGTTTAAGTTCGTTGTTGCAGTCGTTTTCACAAAAATCCAAATAATGCTGTAACCAAGGTTTAAAATCAATATACAATAACTGATCTTGAAGATAAAAGTGAGCATTTTTAGCAATATGCTTTTTTTGTAGAATAGAGCCTAAAAAACCAATAATTGAAATAACTTTTTTCCCACACCAGTTTTCAAAAGATTTAGGGAAATAAGATACCAAAGATACTTTAATGTCTTTTAATTTTAAGACAGCTGTACTTGTCCAAGCATCTTGCCAAATATCAGCTATTTTCATTGTAGCTTCAAAGCTAAAGGGTTGCAAAAAAGATTTTAAGCCTACTTTTGCATATATCAGCTGTTCACTACTATAAAAATCAATATCTATATCTTTAATTAATTTTCTTACAGGTTTTAACATATCAAGAACTAACGAACGCACTTCGTTTGCACTAAAATCATACGCTTGATATATAGGCTGTGAAGAAAAGTTTGCGTTATTTGTAGGGTGATTATCTAAAGATGCTTTCTTTTTTCTAAATAAATTTAAAAGATTGTTTAATTTTTTTATTATACCCATATATGCATCCTCCTTTCGCTATTTTAAATGGTGATTTAAGGATACACGTATACATTTTAACACAATTGCAGGTGTTTTGATAGTTTTTTATTTTGCTACTAGAATATATGGTCAAAATTTTATACAATAAGATAAATAACAAAAATTTGATTATTTGAGATTATTTTAAGAGGGAGTGATTGTATGACAGTAAAAAAGACGCCGCTATACGAAAAACATCTAGAGCAAAAAGCCAAGATGATAGAGTTTGGTGGTTGGCTTATGCCTGTTGAGTATCAAGGAATTGTTGCTGAACATAAGGCAGTTAGAGAAAAAGCAGGTTTGTTTGATGTATCGCATATGGGCGAATTTTTGGTTGCAGGCAAAGACTCATTTGATTTTATTCAAAAAATGGTTACAAATGATTTGTCATTAATGCAGGCAAATCAAGTTCAATATTCTCCAATGTGCTATCCAAACGGTACAACCGTTGATGACCTGCTGATTTATAAATATGATGATCAAAAATATCTTTTGGTTGTAAATGCTAGCAACATTGAAAAAGATTGGCAGTGGCTAAATGAGCATAAGGGCGATTTGTCAGTCAAGCTAAAAGATTTATCTAATGATATTGCGCTTATTGCTATACAAGGACCTATTGCAGAACATATTGTCGGAAAGCTAACAGACGCTGATGTGGGAAATTTACAGTATTATCGTTTTTATCCAGAAATAAAACTTGCAAACTGCACTGTTATAATTTCACGCACTGGTTATACAGGTGAAGATGGTTTTGAAATTTACTGTAAAGTGCAAGACGCACCAATTTTATGGGACGAACTTTTAAAAGCAGGCAGTCAAGAAGGTTTGCAACCAGCAGGATTAGGTGCAAGAGATACCTTGAGATTTGAAGCTTGCCTGCCGCTTTACGGACATGAGTTGTCTGATACTATTACACCAGTACAAGCTGGTATTGGTATGTTTGTTAAAGTAAATAAAGAAGACTTTATAGGCAAAAAAGCACTTGCAGAACAAAAACAAAATGGGGTAGATAAAAAAATAATAGGCTTTGAAATGATAGATAGAGGAATCGCTAGAGCAGATTATTTAGTTTATGCTGATGACAAGTGTATAGGCAAGGTAACTACAGGTTCTGTATCGCCAACAATCGGAAAAAATTTAGGACTAGCATTAGTAGATAAAAATTATGCAGTTGTCGACCAAAATATATTTATTGAAATTCGCGGTAAAAAACTTGCGGCGAAAGTGATTGCAAAACCATTTTATAAAAAGGAGAGAAAATAATTATGAATATACCACAAGAATTAAAATACTCAAAAGAACACGAATGGGTGAGAGTTGAAGGAAATATTGTCACAATAGGCATTACAGATGTTGCTCAATCAAGATTAGGAGATATTGTTTTTGTAGATTTGCCTGAACAAGGGCGAGAAATTAGTGTAGGCAGCGAATTTGCAGCAATTGAGTCAGTTAAAGCCGTCTCTGATATATATGCTCCTGTAAGCGGTAAAATTGTCGAAGTAAACAGCCTTTTAGCTGATGCCCCTGAGACTGTAAACCAAGATGTTTATGGTGATGGCTGGATAGTTAAGGTTGAGATTGCAGATAAAAGTCAACTTGATGATTTAATTGATAGCATAGCTTACGAAAAATTTTGTAGTGAGGAGTAATACTAATGACATGGAGTTATTTGCCACACACAGATGAAGATAGACAAAATATGCTCTCTAAAATAGGCGTCGATTCAATGGAAAAGCTATTACAAGATATACCGGAAAATCTAAGACTTGATAGACCACTTGATCTGCCTAAAGCTTTAGATGAACGCTCTATTTTAAAGCTACTACAAAATACAGCAGCTAAAAATGCAAATTTCAATAATTATACTTATTTTTTAGGTGCTGGGATGTATGATCACTATATACCTGTTGTAGTAGATAGCATTATTAGTCGCTCAGAATTTTATACTGCCTACACTCAATATCAACCGGAAGTAGCGCAAGGTTATTTGCAAGCACTGTGGGAATATCAAAGTATGATTTGCGCTCTTACAGGCATGCAAGTGGCGAACGCTTCTATGTATGACGGTTCAACAGCTATGGCAGAGGCTGCAATGATGGCTGTAGGACATACTAAACGAAAAAAAGTAGTTATAAGCAGTACTGTACATCCGCATTATCAATCTGTGCTCAATGCTTATATGATTGATCTTGATGTTGAAGTTGATATAGCAAATTATAGTGACGGTACGACTGATATAGAAAAATTACAAACACAGTTAAACAAAGATGTTGCTGCAGTTATAATTCAAACACCAAACTTTTTTGGTTCTATAGAAGATGTTAAAAAAATGAGCGATTTAGCTCATCAAAGCGGAATAGTTGTTATTGTAGTCACGGATCCAATATCGTTAGCATTATTAGAAGCACCTGGAAAGCTTGGCGCAGATATTGTTGTTGGTGAAGGTCAACCGCTAGGGATAAGTGCTAGTTTTGGTGGACCTGGAGTGGGTTTTTTTGCAACAACTTCAATTTTTATGCGCAAAATGCCTGGTAGAATTGTCGGACAAACAGTAGATGATAAAGGTAGACGCGGTTTTGTACTTACACTACAAGCACGCGAACAACATATAAGACGTGAAAAAGCCACCTCAAATATTTGCTCGAATCAGGCATTATGTGCTTTGGCGGCAGCAGTCTATTTAAGCACTGTCGGCAAAGAAGGTTTGGTGCAAATTGCTGATTTAAACCTGCAAAAAGCGCATTATGCTTATGAGCAAATTACTGCATTAAAAGGCTTTGATGGGATGTTTTCTGCACCATTTTTCAAAGAATTTGTCATAAAAATGCCAAAAAATATCGATGTTATAAATAAAGAGCTGTTAAAACACAATATTGTCGGTGGACTTGATTTAGGCAGATATTATAAAGAGCTTAAAGACTGCATGCTCATTTGTGTTACTGAAAATCGCACAAAAGAAGAAATAGATACTTTGGTCCAAGTGCTAGGAGGCTTAAAATGAATAAAGATAAAAAACTAATTTTTGAATTAAGCCACACGGGAAGATGCGGGGTCGATTTGCCTGAGTGCGATGTACCTAAAAAATATGTTTTGCCAGAGAATTTTTTAAGATGCGATAAAGCAAAATTACCAGAACTTAGCCAGCTTGATGTAGTGCGACACTATACAAATTTATCACAGCGTAATTTTGGATTGGACGCAGGGTTTTATCCACTTGGCTCTTGCACAATGAAATATAATCCTAAAATAAATGAAGTTGTATGCCGTCTGCCTGGATTTGCTTTGACTCATCCATTGCAGCCGGAAGAATTATCACAAGGCTGTTTAAAACTTATGTTTGAAACGCAAAAATATCTTGCAGAAATTTCTGGAATGGACGAGGTTTGTTTGCAACCGGCAGCAGGGGCGCACGGTGAACTTGTTGGTATGAAACTTATCAAGGCTTATCATAGACATAATAAAAGTAATCGCAATAAGGTAATAGTTCCAGATTCGGCGCACGGTACCAACCCTGCGACCGCAACGGTTTGTGGTATGGATGTTGTACAAATTCAGTCTCATCCTGACGGTTCTATTGACTTACAAGCACTAAAAGATGCTGTTGGTGATGATACTGCGGCAATAATGCTGACAAACCCGAGCACACTTGGTTTGTTTGAAAGTAATATCAAACAAATAGCGCAAATTGTCCACGATGCGGGCGGATTGCTATATTATGACGGAGCTAATGCCAATGCGATTATGGGGCTTGTCAGACCTGGTGATATGGGCTTTGATGTAATTCATTTTAATGTACACAAAACCTTCTCCACACCGCACGGTGGTGGTGGACCTGGTGCGGGTCCAATTGGTGTAAAAAAAGAACTTATGCAGTTTTTACCTGTACCACTAATTAAATGCGAAAATGAAGTTTATTCATTAGATTATGAAAGACCTCTATCCATAGGGAAAATACATGCCTTTTTTGGTAATTTTGGTGTTATTGTCAGAACTTATGCTTATATTCTTGCAATGGGCGGAGATGGCTTAAAACAAGCCAGTTTAGATGCTATTTTGGCGGCAAACTATTGTTTGGCTAGTTTGAAAGAGGCTTATGACAGTCCGTTTAATCGCTATTGTATGCACGAGTGCGTACTGACATCAAAAAAGCAAAAACCATATGGCGTGAAAACTTTAGACATTGCTAAAAGACTTCTAGATTATGGCTATCATCCGCCGACAATCTATTTTCCTTTGATTGTAGAAGAAGCGTTGATGATTGAGCCAACCGAGACAGAGAGCAAAGAGACTCTAGATGATTTTATTGATGCAATGCTTAAAATAGCAAAAGAAGCGCAAACAGATTCTACACTTGTTACAACCGCTCCACAAGATACGGTTGTAAGCCGTTTAGATGAAGCAAGTGCGGCAAGGAAACCAGTAGTAATCTGGCAAGAATAATAATTAGGCTGCCTATATAGGCAGCCTAATATAACAACAGGAGGTTTTTATGAACTATGATGTTGCCATAATTGGTGCAGGACCTGGTGGTTATGTTGCAGCAATAAAAGCGGCGCAGCTTGGGGCTAAAGTTGCACTTATTGAAAAAGATCAGCTTGGTGGCACCTGCTTGAATTATGGCTGTATACCAACAAAAACTATTTTAAAAAGTGTAGAAAAATATAAAGAATTAAAAGAATGCAAAAATTTTGGCATAATAGCTGATAATATAGGTTTTGATTTTACTGCGATAATGCAACGTAAAAACTCTGTTACAAAACAGCTGCGTGATGGAATTGCGACAATCTTAAAATCGTATGCTATAGATGTTATCACAGGTAGCGCTACTTTACAAAAAGATAAACAAATTATTGTTGCACAAGATGGACAAAACCAAACTATCAATGCACAAAAAATCATTATTGCTACAGGTTCTAGCCCAATTATGCCACCAATAGAAGGTATAAATTTAGATGGTGTTTTAGATAGTGACAAGCTACTAGAGTTGGATAAAGTGCCTGAAAGTCTAGTCATAATAGGTGGTGGCGTTATAGGCATAGAATTTGCAACGGTTTTTCAAAACTTAGGCTGTCAGGTTACTGTAGTTGAGATGCTGCCTAACATATTAAATGGTATGGACAAAGATATCGTGATGCGTAGTGGCATTTCTCTTCGCAAACAAGGAATAAAATTTTTAACTTCAAGTGCAGTTAAAAAAATTGCAAATCAAGGCCAAATGTTATCTTGTAGTATAGAAAGTGCAACTGAAGTGCAAGAAGTTTTAGCTGAAAAAGTTTTGGTTTGCACAGGACGCAAACCAAATATACACAATATCGGACTGGAAAACTTAAGCGTTGAATTTGATAAAAAAGGTATCTATGTTGACGAGAGTTTGCAAACAAATATAGAAGGCGTTTTTGCCATAGGTGATGTTACTGGAAAATCAATGCTCGCTCACAGTGCTTCTGTCGCGGGTATTGTGGCAGCACAAAATGCTTGTGGGCAAAAAGTTAAAATGAATTTTGATAATATACCGGGATGTATTTTCACTATGCCTGAAATTGCAAGTGTTGGATTTACGGAAGGGCAAGCAAAAGATAGTGGAATGGATATTGTTGTAAGTAAATTTAATTTTGCCGGCATTGGCAAGGCGGTTGCTATAGGACAGACTGACGGACTGGTAAAGATTGTTGCAGATAGTCAAAGTCATATTGTTTTAGGGATGCATATAATGGGTTATGGAGCTAGTAGTTTGATAATGGAAGGTGTTGTAGCTATAAGCAACAAACTAACCGCCGAGCAAATTGCGCATAGCGTTCATCCTCATCCTACTTTAAGCGAAGCTGTTTTAGAGTGCGCAGAAGGTATTTTTGGACAACCTATTCATCAAATGAAAATGAAAAAATAGCTCTTTATTATACATTGCTTTTAATATATAATTTAGAAAACAACTAGTGAAAGAGGTGTATTTTTTGGCTGACATAAGACCATTTAAAGCTTTAAGACCAAGAAGTGATTTAGCAAAAAAAATAGCGTCACTACCTTATGATGTTATGGATACCCAAGAGGCAAGAGAACAGATAAGAAAAAATCCACTTAGCTTTTTGAGTGTAACAAAATCAGAAGCGCAGTTAGCTGATGAGATAGACGTTCATTCTCAAATTATTTATGACAAAGCAAAAGAAAACTTGCTTAAATACCAAGAAGATAGATCTCTTGTTGTAGATAGCAAGCCTTGTTTTTACATATACAGACAAAAAATGAATGCTCATGAGCAAATAGGTATAGTCGGTGCGTCATCAGTTGAAGAATATCGCAAAAATATTATAAAAAAACACGAACTTACAAGACCTGATAAGGAAGATGATAGGGTAAACCATATAAAAACGCTTGCCGCGCAAACTGGAGCAGTGTTTTTAGCCTATAAAAAATCTCTACAAGTTGAAAAAATTGTACAAAGCATCATGCAAAAAAATTCCCCCGTATACGATTTTACAAGTGATGACGGGATAGAACATACACTTTATGTTGTGGATAAAGACGATGATATAATAGCAATTAAAGATGCCTTTTTAAAAATAGATTATTTATATATAGCAGACGGACATCATAGATCAGCTGCGGCAATGAGGGTAGCTGACCTTTGCCAAAAAAATAACAAAAACCATACTGGTGAAGAAGATTACAACTATTTTCTAACGGTTATATTTCCTGATGATATGATGCAAATACTCGATTATAATAGAGCGGTAAAAGATTTAAATGGCTTGTCAGAACAAGAGTTTTTGCAAAAAGTGCAGCAGTGTTTTATTGTGCAAAAGTTGGAAAAAATGCAAAAACCAACTGCTAGGCACGAATTTAGAATGTATTTAGCAGGTCAGTGGTATTGTCTTAAAGCAAAATCTGGTAGTTTTGATGAAACGCATCCGACTGCTAGTCTTGATGTGAGTATTTTGCAAGATAATTTGCTCAAGCCTATTTTAGGTATTATCGACCCAAGAGTTGATCAGAGAATAATGTTTATTGGCGGAATTCGCGGACTTGATGAACTTGTCAAATTGGTAGATGATAAAAAAGCGCAGGTTGCTTTTGCTATGTATCCAACTTCTATGCAAGAACTTATGGATATTGCAGATAACAATCAAATTATGCCGCCAAAATCTACTTGGTTTGAGCCAAAGCTTCGCGATGCGATGGCAATACACTTGATAGAAGAAGAATTTTGCAAATAAAATTAAAGTAGGTGTGTGTATGAATAGAGTTTATAATTTCAACCCAGGCCCTGCAACTTTGCCATTAGAAGTTTTAAAAGAGGTGCAGGCAGAATTTTTAGATTTTCAAAATTCAGGTATGTCTATAATTGAAACAAGTCATAGAGCTAAGCAATATGAGCAGCTAAACGAACAGGCAGAAAAAGACTTAAAAGAACTTATGGGCTTAGGTGATGATTATAAAGTGGTCTTTGTTCAAGGCGGTGCTACAATGCAGTTTTCTCTTGTGCCGATGAATTTGCTTAGCAAAGATAAAGTAGCAGATTATGTTGTTACAGGTGAATTTGCTCAAAGAGCTTTTGATCAAGCAAAGTTTTATGGAAAAACGCACGCTGCAGTTGATCTTGAGCAAGAAGGTTTTAAAAGAGTGCCAAAGGTTAGCGAGCTAAATATGAGTCCTAATCAGGCTTATTTACATATAACGACAAACAATACTATCTTTGGTACTGCTTGGCGCGAGTATCCAGATTTTGGCGATTGTACTTTAGTTGCAGATATGTCATCAGATTTTTTGAGTCATACTTTTGATGCTAAAAAGTTTTCGCTTATTTATGCCGGTATCCAAAAAAATTTAGGACCTGCTGGTGGCGCGGTTGTTGTAATTAAAAAAGACCTTTTGGATAAATGCAATGATAATCTAGCTGATTTTTTTAGCTACAAAGTTTATGCCAAAAACAATTCATTGTTTAATACACCACCGGTATTTACAGTGTATGTTATGAGTAAGGTTTTAAAGTGGCTTAAAGCTCAAGGTGGACTTGAAGCTATGGGTAAACTAAATGATGCAAAAGCAAAGTTGATTTATGATGTTATAGATAGTTATCCTGATTTTTATCTGGGGCACGCTCAAAAGGATAGTCGTTCAATGATGAATGCGACACTTAGATTGAAAAATGAACAATTAGAAAAAGACTTTATTGATAAAGCTATGCAAAAAGGCTTTGTGGGTGTAAAAGGACATAGAGTGGTTGGTGGGCTTAGAATTTCTATGTACAACTATATGCCAATAAAAGGCTGTGAAGACTTGGCTACCTTTATGAACGATTTTTACAAAGAAAATAAATAAGAGGTATATATGAGAGTTTTAAATATTTTTCTGTTGCTTGCAATAATGGTTTTTTCAACCGCCACTACTATTTTAGCTAATAATAAAATAAGCATCACTGCTCCTGTTGATGATAAAGTTTTGGCTGCGGCAGCTCAAAATGGAAAAGCTAATGTTGCAAAATCGCCCTATTATATAGCGGTAGATTATTATAATAAGAAACCGACACAGACTATTTTATTATTGCCTAAATTTAAAACTTACCAGCAAACATCAGAGCGGTCCTGTGGTGCGGCGACTATTTTAATGGTGCTGGATTATTACGGCATAAAAGCTGATGAGAAAACCTTAGATAAGCAAATGGACATTCGCTATTATGACAATAAAAGAGAAGACGGTTCTTTTGGTGCTACAACAAAAAGCCTAGCTGATGCTTTAACTTCTAGAGGTTTTATAGTTCAAACCTCACTACAAACAGCCGATAAAGATGGGCATAGTTTTCAGGATATAGAAAAATTTAGAGATTTTGTTAAAAATCAGCTTAGTCAAGGGCTGCCAATAATTTGTGAAAATGTCGCTTGGGGTGGGCATTGGTTTGTAGTTATTGGTTATGATGATATGGGAACAGAAGATATGTCTGATGATATACTTGTTATTGCTGATCCTTATGACACTACAGACCATAACCAAGATGGTTATGGAACAATAAGCTTTGCTAGATTTTTTTATGAGTGGTTTGATTACAATGTTTTGCCAAAAACAGAACATATTCAACAATACGTGGCAGTTACAGGCTTGCCAAGTAAAAAATAAATGACAAAAAGAACCATTTTAATGGTTCTTTTTTTACTTGTTATATTTATGATAGATGATAAAATATATATAAAGAAATTTTAAAATAAGGAATGATATTTATGGTATATGATATAGCAATTGTCGGTGCCGGACCTGCTGGTTTGTCTGCAGCACTTACTGCAAGGCAAAGAAATAAATCGGTAGTAGTGTTTGAAACGCTTATTGGTAGCAATGTGCTTTATAAAAGCCACTCTATTGAAAATTATTTAGGACTTCCGGGAGTCAGTGGTAAAGAACTTATGGATAGATTTACCGAACACATCACAGTGCGCGGAGCGCATATTGTTCAAGATAAAATTTTGACAATTTATCCAGCAGATAAAGAATTTATTTTGTCAACAACGCAAGAAATTTACAATGCTAATACTGTAATTTTGACAATGGGTTCGCAAGTTGGCAAAACATTAAAAGGTGAAGACGACTTTTTAGGTCGTGGCGTTAGCTATTGTGCTACGTGCGATGGACTCATTTTTAAAGGTAAAACCGTCGCAGCTATTGCTGAGCATAAAGAGAGCGAAGAAGAAGTATTATTTTTAACAGACATTTGCGAAAAAGTTTTGTTTTTCCCTGGATATGACGGAGATTATCTCGAAAAACCTAATTTACAAATTGTCAGAGAAAAACCACAAGCAATTTTGGGTACAGATTCTGTAAATGGATTAAAAACTGATAAGAATACGCACAGTGTTGATGGGGTCTTTATTTTTAAAAATGGTGTTGCCTTAAGTAGTCTTGTAGAAGGCTTAGCGATAGAGAATAATTTTGTCAAGGTAGACGAGCAGATGAATACCAACATAAAAGGTGTTTATGCAGCAGGTGATCTGACTGGAAGACCTTGGCAAATAAATCGGGCTGCAGGACAAGGACAAATAGCTGCATTATCTGCGATAACTTATTTAACGCTTACTAAATAGTTTAAATAAATCTGTTGGTTCATCACTTTTGAATTGATAATCAGGATTTGCCTCTTTTGCTCTATTTAAAGCACTTGTCAGATCGTTAAATACGTCCCATTTTGCTTTTTTCAGACTGTCGCCACTAAGGCGCAATAAATAAGCTGGATGATATGTAGTAATACAATCAATGCCTGTTCTTGTTTTAAACCATAATCCGCGTTCTTTGGTGATTTTTTTGTCACTATCACCAAGATAATGAAGGGCAACGGAGCCAAGTGCAACAACCACAGCAGGTTTAATTATCTCAAGTTCTTTGTCCAGCCAATTGCTGGCACAAAAAGCCCCTTCTTTTATAGAGGGGGTTTTGTTATTTTTAGGGCGACACTTTACAACATTTGTTGTCATTATGCGATCGCGAGTCATTTGGGCAGCAAAAAGAGCTTTGTCTAAAAGTTGACCTGATTGACCAATTAGTGGACAGCCATATTCATCTTCTGTTCGTCCTGGACCTTCCCCAACAATTACAAGTGGGCTGTCAGGATTGCCAAACCAACCGACAGGCGATATACAATCAGCTCTTAATTCACACAACGAGCAGTCGTTTAATTTTTCAGATAAATATTTTAAAGATAGATTTTTATCAGTCATAAAAAATTCTCCTTTTTTATAATTATATAATATTTTTATTGTTGTTGTCTGTAATCCTTTTTTATTTTAAAATATAAATTTTTGTGCTAAAATAAGTGAAAGAAAAAAGTTTTGTTAATTTTCTGAAAGGGGTTTATTATGCTCGACATAAAATTTATAAGAGAAAACCGTGAACTTGTAGAGGCGGCTTTAAAAAATAGGAATATGCCTATGGCATTAGATGAATTTTTAAATTTGGAAAGACAAAGACGACTTATTTTGACAACTGTTGAAAGCTTGAAAAGTGAACGTAATCAAGTATCTCAAGAAATCAGTCAAATTAAAAAAGCAGGCGGCAATGCTGATGATAAAATAGTTGCTATGCGCAGTTTAGGCGATGACATAGCAAGTTATGATAATAATTTGCGCCAAGTAGAAGAAGGTTTGCAAAAAATAGTGATGAGTTTGCCAAATATTCCAAGCGATAAGGTGTCTGTAGGTAAAGATGAAAATGATAATGTAGAGGTCAAACAATGGGGAGATATAAGACGGTTTGATTTTGAACCAAAAGCACACTGGGAAATTGGCGAGAATTTAAATATCTTAGATTTTGAGCGTGCAGGTAAAGTAACTGGGGCTAGATTTGTTTTTTATCGCGCTCTAGGCGCAAGATTAGAGCGGGCTTTGATTAATTTTATGCTTGACTTACACACTCAAAAACATGGTTATACAGAATTTTTCCCACCGTTTATTGCCAATCAAGAGAGTATGACAGGTACTGGTCAATTACCTAAATTTGCACAAGATGCTTTTAAACTTGAAGGATTAGACTACTACCTTATTCCGACGGCGGAAGTGCCTGTAACTAATTTGCATCGCGGTGAAATATTACAAGTGAGTGATTTGCCATTATGTTATACAGCTTATAGTGCGTGCTTTAGAAGTGAAGCGGGGGCTGCAGGGCGAGATACAAGAGGGCTAATCAGATTACATCAATTTAACAAAGTAGAGCTTGTGAAATTTTCTTTGCCGGAAAATTCTTATGACGAGCTGGAAAAACTAACCAATGATGCACAAACAGTATTGCAACTACTGGAATTACCGTATCGCATAGTGAGACTTTGTACAGGTGATATGGGCTTTGCTTCGGCTATGACTTATGATATAGAGGTTTGGTTGCCAAGCGCTAATAAATATAGAGAGATATCCTCTTGCTCTAATTTTGCTGATTTTCAAGCAAGACGTGCAGATATTCGTTTTAGACGCGATAGTAAGGCAAAACCAGAATATGTACATACATTAAATGGCTCTGGACTTGCAATTGGAAGAACAGTATCGGCTATTTTGGAAAACTACCAACAAGCCGATGGTAGCGTGCTTATTCCGAAAGCTTTACAATCTTATATGGGAACAGATATTATTAAGTAAAAGTTTAACAATAGTAAATTTTTTTCTCATAAAATAGCACTAGAAATAGTGCTATTTTTAATATATTGAAAAATAATTGAAAAATTTTTGTTTTATCTATTGCACTTTTTAAAAATTGTGGTAAAATTTAAACGATATTAAACATTTTATTTTATAATGCTAAACAAAAATAAGCTTTTATGAGGAGGTTATAAATGAAAAAAAATTCATATTTTCGTTTGCCTTCAAATGTTGTTGAACAATTAGCAGACAACTTTGGGACACCGCTTTTGATATTGTCTTTAGAGCAAATAGAAAAAAATTACTTTTTTTTAAAAAAACATATGCCAAGGGTAAAGATTCATTATGCTGTCAAGGCAAACCCTGATAAGAATATATTAGAGACTATCGCTTATCTTGGTGGCAATTTTGATGTTGCTTCTGATGGTGAGATAAATCAACTATCAGACATGGGTATTTCTGGCGATAGAATGCTTTATGCCAATCCTTTTAAAACTATGGGTGGACTGGATGCTTGCAGATCTGCTGGTGTTAGTAAGTTTACTTTTGACAGTAAAAGTGAAGCTTTAAAACTATCGCAGCATTATCCGGGTGCTAAGGTACTTCTTCGAGTTAGAATTTACAATTCTCAAGCGGTAATTGATTTGAACAAAAAATTTGGTGCAGATCAAGAAAAAGCTTTAGGTTTAATTGAATATGCAAGCAGTTTGGGACTGGATGTTTTAGGGATTTGCTTTCACGTAGGTAGCCAAACACTATCTAGTGAACCTTATATAAATGCTTTGCATAAAAGCCGTGAAATTTTTGATCAAGCAAAAGATATGGGATATAATCTATCTGTACTTGATATTGGTGGCGGGCTTCCTGTACCAGGTATTCACGATGATGTGGATGTTGCACAAATGCTCAATGAGATAAATGATTGCATAGAAGAGCTGTTTGAGGAAAAAGAAATTTGGTCTGAACCTGGTCGATTTATTTGTGCCAGTGCCGTGAATATGCTTACAAAAGTAATTGGCGTAAGTGAAAGAAATTGTCAAACATGGTACTTTTTAGATGAAGGAGTTTATGGAACATTTTCCGGTGTGCTGTTTGATCACTGGGATTATCAATTGATTAGCTATAGAGACGGTCAAACTATAACAGCGACTTTTGCTGGTCCTAGCTGTGATTCACTTGATGTTATCTGTTGCGATAGAAAAACGCCTAGATTAGAAATGGATGATTTACTTTTAGTGCCGATGTGTGGGGCTTATTCTTCTGCATCAGCAACGACTTTTAATGGATTTTCCAAAGCAAAAACGATTATTTGGGAGCAAGTGAAAGAAGCTTTTAATTTGTCCGATTTGTTTTTTGCTCCGGCTGTATAAAATATATTTATCATAACCTCGAGAGTTTGGTACCTGCAAATTGCAGTTGCAAAGCACTGGAGGTTGTTTTTTTATATATTCGTTTTGCTTTTGTCTAGCAGTGGAAAAAGACTGATTGCATTTGCTTATAGTATTATATTATGGTAGAATAAAAATTACACATTTTATATCTTTAGGAGATAAAAGTGCAACATACACTCGCTTTTTTGACTTTATTGCAAGGATATTTACAACAAGATGTTTATCCTTTTCATACACCAGGACATAAAGGTGGTCGTGGTGCATTTGAACAGCTAAAAAAGATACTAGATGATAGCTTGAAGATGGATGTATCTTTGATGAGTGAACTAGATGATATTCACAGTCCAAATCACGCCTTGAAAGTAGCGCAAAAAGAAGCGGCAAGTTTGTATGGTGCGAAAAAAAGCTTTTTTTCAGTAAATGGTACAACAGGAGCTTTGCAAGCAATGCTTTTGGGTACGCTCAAAGAGGGTGATAAAATTTTATTGCCACGTAATGCACATAGAAGCATTATTAGTTCGCTTGTTTTAACAGGTGTTGTGCCAATATATATATATCCTAATTATGATGATGAGTTTGGTGTTAGTTTGCAGATTTTAACAGAGCAGATTTCACAAGCATTGTCAAAAGAAAAAGTTCGAGCAGTATTTTTGACAAGCCCTAATTATTATGGAGTGGGGGCAGATTTAGAAAAAATTGCCAAAATTATCAAAGAGAAAAAAACATTTATGCTGGTGGATGAAGCGCACGGTCCACACTTAGGGTTTAGTAGCAAACTGCCAAAATCGGCTATACAAGCAGGCTGTGATGCTTGCGCCCAAAGCACGCACAAGATAGTTGGTGCTTTGACACAGTGCTCTATTTTACATATAAATTCAAATAGAATAGATATACAAAAAATTCAACAAGCAATGAGTTTTTTGACAACAACAAGTCCTAATCAGTTGTTATTAGCCTCTCTTGATGCAGCGTGTCATCAGCTTTTCTATCATGGTCAGCAAATGGCTGATAGGGCGTTTGCTCTTGCCGAATATATGAGAGATGAAATGAAAAAAATAGATGGATTAAAGTTATTTGAACCTAAAGAAGCGATAAAAAGCAATTTATTTGATTACACAAAAGTAACTGTTAATGTATCAGAGCTTGGTATTACAGGTTTTAAAGCGGCAGAATTTTTGCGCAAACATAAATTAGCTGTAGAATTAGCAGATAATTTTAATATACTATTTTTATTGACTTATTGTGACGATATTAATTATATAGATAAAAGTATTTCTGTTTTGAAAGAGTTGGCAAAGTCCAAGCATAAAAGCAAAAAACAAGTTTTTTTACCTAATATACCTATATGCCAAATGGCAATAACGCCGCGAGAAGCATTTTATGCTAAAAGCAAAAAAATGCTTTTAAGTCAGGCTGTTGGTAAAATAAGTACCCAAGAGATAACTTTTTATCCACCTGGGATACCGGTAATTTTACCAGGTGAGATTATAAGCCAAGATTTGGTTGAATACTGCAAGCAGTATCTAGAAAATAGTGGTAAAACAAAACAAATTTATATTAGTGTGGTAGCATAATATGCAAAATAAAAAAGGCTATTTTTTAACATTTGAAGGTGCAGATGGTGTTGGAAAGTCGACACAAATTCAACTTTTAATGGAGTATTTTAAGCAAAATAATATAGATGCACTAGCAACAAGAGAGCCTGGTGGTACGAAAACGGGTGAGCAGGTAAGAAATATTCTGTTAGATCCTGAAAATCACATGACCAGTCGTACAGAGACACTATTATATTTAGCGGCACGCAGTGAACATGTTGATAAAATTATAATGCCTGCGCTGAAAGATGATAAGATAGTAGTATCAGATCGCTTTAGCCACTCTACGTTTGTTTATCAAGGAATTGCAAGAGGTCTTGGCATAGATGTTTTACAGACAGTTAACCTTTTTTCTACTGATGGGCTGCAACCAGATTTGACTTTTGTACTTGATGCACCAGTGGAATTTTTGGCACACAGGATAAAAAAGCGTAAAAGCCTAGATAGAATAGAAAAAGAAGGACTAGAATTTCAAAAGCTTGTACAGCAGGGTTTTTTACAGTTAGCCAAACAAAATCTAGATAAAATAGTAATAATAGATGCTACAAAAACTATTGAACAGATGCAAGAGAGCATCGTTAAAATAGTACAAGAAAAATTGACAAATATTAAAGGAGGACAAAAAGATGAAAGTTCACCCAAATGCTAATATGCCTGCTGCAGCAATACAAAGCGAGCGTGATACAGTAGAGCAAGTAGAAAAGCCGCAAAAACTTTTTACGACTGAGCTAGCCAAAAATATTGATGATAACTATCGTCAAAGGTTAGAAAAGCTCTTAGAGAAAATAAAAGATCAAGGCTCAAAACTTACTCAAAGTCCGACTTATTCAGAACTTCGCAACTATCGCAATTTAGTACGTGATTTTGTCGGTGAAACTGTCAATAGATCTTATACTATGGAAACAAAATTCGGTTGGGATAATCGAGGCAGACAAAAAATGTATAGCGTTATTAGAAAAATAGATGATGAAATGGCAAATCTGGCGGAAGATGTAAGGTGTGGACAAGCGAAACAATTATCTATAATGGAGCGTTTAGGGGCGATACACGGAATGCTTGTAGATTTGTATATTTAAGGTGTAATTGTGCGGTGGAATGATATTATTGGACATGAAAAAATAAAAGAATTTTTTAAAAAAGTGCTTATAAGTGAGCAAAAACCGCATGCTTTTTTGCTTGCCGGTCCAAAAAGTGTAGGCAAAACAATGTTAGCAAAAACTTTTGCCAAAGCTATTTTGTGTAGTAGTGGTCAAGATGCTTGTGGAAAGTGTTTATCTTGTAAGTTGTTTGAGCAAGATGCTCATCCAGATTATTTTTTTATTGAACCTGAACAAAAAAAAGATTCTCAAGAGCTAAAAAACTCTATCAGCATAGAACAAGTAAGGGTTTTAATCAAAGAGGCTGCTTTTTTATCAAAGATGGGAAAATATCGAGTAGTTATAATAAATAAAGCGCATTTGCTCACTTTGCCTGCTGCCAATAGTTTGTTAAAACTACTGGAAGAGCCACCTGAAGGTTGGATTTTTTTATTGCTTTATCAAGATGGCGAATTTATTTTGCCAACTATCGCTTCAAGAGCGGTTATTTTAAAAACACTTTCTTTGACAGATAATCAACTACATAAATATTTAGTTGATAATAATATAGAGGTTGAAAATGAGCAAATAGTATGCTCATTGGCGAATGGTTGTATCGGACAATTGTTGCATTATAAAGAACCACACATTCAAAAATTAAGATTACAGTCACTAGAATTTTTACAAAAATGTAGTCAAGGCGATTACTTTTTTGCAACAACATTTACAGAAAAATTAGAACGGGAAGATGCCATGACAATTTGTCAATACTTGACAACCTTTGCTAAAGACGGTTGGCAAATGCTTTTCTGTAATGATGACAACATTTGTAATATTGATTTAAAGACAGATATAAAAGTATTATTTAAAGAGTTTGATGTAACTTATTTTAAAGAGTTTTTAGAAAATATTGATAAAACTTATTTTGCTTTGAGCAGTTCATCTAATGTAAGACTTGCTATGGAAGGATTGTACATTTTAATTTCAAACATGTATAAAAAGGAGGCAGATTGTGACTACTGTTATCGGAATACGATTTAAAAAAGCTTGCAAAATCTACTATTTTGATCCTGTTGATATAGATATTGATAAAGGTGATTTTGCTATTGTCGAAACTGTGCGTGGATTAGAGTATGGACATGTGGTAGTTGGCAAAAGGCAACTTCAAGAACATGAGATTGTACAACCGTTAAAACCGGTTTTACGTAAGGCTACAAGCCAAGATTCTGCAAAATATGAACAAAATAAGAAAAAAGAAAAAGAAGCATTTACTATTTGTGAAGAAAAAATAAAAAATCATAATTTGCAAATGAAACTTTTAGATGTGGAATATACTTTTGATGTTAATAAAATAATTTTTTATTTTACAGCAGAAGGTCGGATAGATTTTCGCGAGTTGGTCAAAGACTTAGCAGCAATTTTCCGTACACGCATCGAACTTAGGCAAATTGGTGTGCGTGATCAGGCAAAAATGCTAAATGGCATAGGTAGTTGTGGCAGAACATTATGCTGCGCTACATTTTTAGGAGATTTTGAGCCTGTTTCTATCAAAATGGCAAAAGATCAAAATTTATCTTTAAATCCAACAAAGATTTCCGGAATTTGCAGTCGCTTGATGTGCTGCTTAAAATATGAAAATCATTTATATGTAAGTGAAAAAAGCTGTTGTGACAGAAAAGAAAAATTGCCAAAAGTAGGTAGTCAAGTTATGACTTCTCTTGGTGAAGGAACTGTTGTCAACTTAAATAAAAAAGAGCGTACAGCGGCTATAAAACTTTCAGAGACAAATATTGTCAACATTAGCTTTGATGAAATAACAGATGCTAGTGATATTATTATTTAATATATGAAAGAACTAAACACTCTGCCAAATGGATTGTTTATATATCAAGATGATAAAGAGTTTAAATTTACTTTAGATGCAATTTTGTTAGCATCATTTGCCAACATCAACCCAAAGCAAAAAGTTATTGATTTAGGTACTGGCACAGGTTCTATAGCAATGCTTGTGGCTTGTAAAAGTGCTTTTAGCGTTACAGGGATAGATATAAATGATGTCACATTGTCTTTGTTTGCTGAAAGTATTGTAAAAAATAATTTGACAGACAAAGTTTTTGCTCAAAAATGTGATGTAAAAAATATAAAAGACAGTTTTATCAGTGGTCAATTTGACATTGTTGTTACAAATCCGCCCTATCGAAAGCTAGGTCATGGCAGATTAAGAGCAGGAAACGATAAAACAGCTTGCCACGAGCAAGATGGCAGTACACTTGATTTTATAGCTGCAGCAAAATATCTTTTAAAATATGGTGGCAAGCTAAACATTGTTCAGTTACCAGAACGACTAGATGAAATTTTGAGCTATTGCATATCTAACAAACTGCAACCTAAACGTTTGCAGTTTGTCCATTCTAACGAGCAAAAAAAAGCAAGTCTGTTTTTGCTTGAGGCAAGATATGGCTCTAATCAAGGGCTTGATGTTTTGCCACCACTTTTTGTTTATGATAATCAAAATAATTATACTAAACAGATGATGTTGCACTATAATTGTTTTGATAAAAAATAATTTAAAAATGAGGCGATTAAGTTGCAAGAGACAGGAAATTTGTATCTGTGTGCAACGCCAATTGGTAATCTTGAAGATATTACTTTAAGACTTGTCAAAACATTAGAGCAGGTTGATTTAATTGCGGCAGAAGACACAAGCCATACGAAAAAACTACTCAATCATTTACAAATAAATAAAAAACTATTTAGCTATCACGAGCATAACAAAGATAGAGTAGGTCCTGAATTAATAAATTTACTATTGCAAGGTAAAAATATTGCATTAGTAAGTGATGCTGGCTATCCTGGCATTGCAGACCCTGGTGAACACCTTGTGCAGCTTGCGGTTGATAAAAATATAAAAATAATTCCTTTACCAGGAGCTAATGCTGCGCTATGTGCATTGATAGCATCAGGGATATGCACAACGCCATTTTTTTTTGGCGGGTTTTTACCAAAAACAAAAAAACATCGACAAGAACAATTACGACAATGGCAAAATTTGCCTGCGACAATTATTTTATATGAAGCACCACACAGGATAGTGCAAGTGCTTACAGAGATGCAAGAAATATTTGGTGATAGGAAAATTGCTTTAGCTAGAGAGCTGACAAAGTTATATGAAGAATTTTTTCGTGGTAGTATACAAGATAGCCTATTGTGGCTAGAGGGGAAACCACCGCGCGGAGAATTTACTATAGTAGTACAAAAAAACGAGCTTCCGCAAGAGGAGGAAAATGTTCAGGAAATAGCCTTTTTAAAGCTGCAGCAACTTATAAAAGCAGGTTTTGATAAAAAAGAAAGTATGAAACAAATTGCCCAAGAGTTTGGTGTGAAAAAAAATGAACTGTACAGGCGATTATTGGAGGAAGAACCACAATGAAAAAAGAAACTTTTTATATTACTACCCCTATTTATTATCCAAGTGACAAACTGCATATAGGTCACGCATATTGCACTACTATTGCAGATGCTTTAGCGCGTTATCATCGATTTGTTGGCAAAGATGTTCTATTTGTCACAGGCTCTGATGAACACGGTCAAAAAATCCAACGAAAAGCCGAAGAAAACGGTGTATCACCATTAGAATATGTTACAAATATTATCGAAAACTTTAAATTGCTTTGGGAAAAGCTAGATATATCTTATGATGATTTTATAAGAACAAGCCAAGAACGCCAGCACAAGACTGTGCAGTATTTTTTCCAAAAGCTCTACGATAAAGGCGATATTTATAAATCAGAATATGAAGGAAAATATTGCGTTCAATGTGAAGCTTTTTGGCTAGAACGTCAGTTAGTTGATGGTAATTGCCCGGATTGCAATAGACCTGTTGAAACAATGAAAGAGGAAAGTTATTTTTTCCGTATGTCTGCATATGCTGACAGATGGCTAGAATTTATTCAAAACAATCCTGATTTTATAACCCCTGCTTCACGTCGTAATGAGATGATTAATTTTGTCAAACAAGGCTTAGAAGACCTAAGTGTCTCGCGTTCAACCTTTGATTGGGGAATACCAGTTCCTTTTGATAAAAAGCATACAATTTACGTCTGGTTTGATGCGGTAATAAACTATGTTACGGCAGCAGGTATGTTTGAAGATATGGAAAAATTCAACAAATATTGGCCAGCAAATTTGCATTTGGTTGGGAAAGAAATTGTTCGTTTTCACACCATTATTTGGCCAATTATGCTAATGGCGATGGATTTACCACTGCCAAAACAAGTATACGGTCATGGGTGGCTTGTAATTGACGGTGATAAAATGTCAAAATCCAAAGGGAATGTTGTCGATCCACTGCTATTAATTGAAGAATTTGGCGCGGATAGCATAAGATATTTTCTACTAAGAGAAATCACACTTGGTGCTGACGGCAATTTTTCTCGTGATGCTTTGATAAACAGAATAAATGCCGATTTAGCTAATGACCTTGGGAATTTATTACATAGAACGGTCAACATGATTGAGCGCTTTAATCAAGGAATTATCTACAAACGTTCAGAAAATACTACTTTAGAACAAGCGTTACAAGAACTTACTCAAAAAACTACTGAAAACTTTGTCTTGCATATGGATAAAATGGAAATAAACGATGCTTTAAAAAGTATTTGGCAGTTAGTATCTCGTGCTAATAAATATATTGACGAAACGTCGCCTTGGGCGCTTGCCAAAGACGAGAACAAGAAAGATTATTTGAACACTGTTTTATACAACCTAGCTGAAACATTAAGGGTTGTAGCAATGCTCATACAACCGTTTATGCCTATAACAAGTCCTAAAATTTTAACTCAACTTGGTGTTCGCACGCCAGAAGTATTTTCTTTGCAAGATGCTAAAAAATGGGGCGAGATTGCTGATGGTACTAGAGTAGTAAAGGGCGAACCAATTTTCCCTAGAATTGAAATTATTGAAGAAAAACCAGCTGTAAAAGAGCAAAAAACAGAAAAGAAACAACAAATGCAAAGTGAAGCAGAGCAAATAACTATTGATGATTTTGCTAAAATGGATTTGTGTTTAGCTAAAGTTTTAGCTTGTGAAAAGGTAGAAAAAGCAGACAAATTACTGAAATTTACTTTAGATATAGCAGGTCAAGAGCGGACAATTGTATCTGGCATTGCTATGCATTATAAGCCAGAAGAATTAGTTGGCAAAAGCGTTGTTGTGGTTGCTAATTTAAAACCGATAAAACTTCGTGGAATAGAGTCTTGTGGCATGATTTTGTCAGCATCTGATGATCAAGGAAATCTAAAAGTAGTACAGGTCGACGGCTTAAAATCCGGTAGCAAGGTTAAATAACATGAAATTATTATTTGATTCACACGCTCATTTGGATGATTCTGATTATCAGCAAGATAGGCAAGAGGTATTGCAAGAGTGCCTTGATAAACTAGTTGGTGTTATCAATCCTGGTACGGATTTGCAGACCTCTAAAATGGCAGTAGAATTTTCGGATAATTTTTCTAATATTTATGCCGCCGTTGGTTTTCATCCACACGAGGCTAAGTTGATGCAAAAAAATGATGAGGATATTTTAGCTGAATATGCTAAAAAGCAAAAAGTTGTGGCTATTGGTGAGATTGGACTGGACTATTATTATGATCACTCACCACGCGATATACAAAAACAGGTGTTTATTAGGCAGCTTGATTTGGCAAGACAACTTGATTTACCCGTGATTATCCATGACAGAGATGCGCATTCTGATATTTTGCAGATAATGCAAACAGAAGGTAGAGGCTTAAAAGGAGTATTTCACTGCTATTCAGGGTCTTGGGAGATGGCAAAAGTACTTTTAAAACAAGGATTTTATCTATCATTTGGTGGGAGCGTAACTTTTAAAAATGCAGTTAAAACAGTTGAAGTTGCTCAGAATATACCACTTGATTACATGCTACTAGAGACGGATTCTCCCTATTTAACCCCAGTGCCATTTAGAGGAAAACGCAATAGTCCTTGTATGGTAGAACTTGTCTGTCAAAAAATCGCAGAAATTCGCAAGAGCGATTTTGAACAAGTTGCACAAACTACAACTAAAAATGTTCAAACTTTGTTTGACAAAATAAAACCCAACATTATTTCTAAATAATGTTGGGTTTTATTTTTTGTAACAGAAAAATTTTTTGCTCAGTTTGTAAAATTCTTCTGGATTTGTAAGCATAGCAGGGTGTCCACCTGTATTAAACAAATGGATTTTACCGTGTCCAATTTGTAAAAGCATTTTTTCGTAAGTCTGCTCAAAGTAATCAGAAGATAGCATTGATAGAAATTCATCTTGTTTGCTACCTGTTAAAAGAATATCTGGTTTTAATAAATTAAGATTTTTACGAAAAAAGGTGCCTATTTCTTTACTGTGTCTAATGATAGCACTTGTATCATTGTCGACAACCTGCTCCCAGTCTTTGCCATGCATGATAGCATAAAAATTTTGTGTATTTTTGTCTAATTTGGATTTTTCTCTATCTGATTGAATAGTTTCAAGTACTATTTTAAGAGGCTTTTCTCCTTCAAAACTATCAGCAATAACTTTATCTACTAGTTCTGGTGCTTCTAATGCTATATTGATGGCAACTAAAGCGCCGCCACTACTCCCTATTAAATTTATTTTTCCATACTGCTTTTCTTTTAAAAAAGCAATGACTTGTTGTGCTTGATGAAACCATAAATTTGTAGGGAATTTAGATAGCCTGTCAGACTTTCCGTGACCTAAAAAGTCTATTAAAATGACTTGAAAATGCTTTTTATATAAATCAATAACTTCTAAAAACATATTAGATGAAGCTGTATTGCCGTGAAGTAATAGTAGTGGCGTGCCACTACCTGTTTCAGTATAATAAATAAGCTGGTTTTCAAACTCAAAATAACTCATTTTTATCACTCGCAATAATATATTTAATGCTAGTAATAGTTTAAAGCATAATTGAGCATTTATCAAATTTTAAATGATAGATAAATTTTGTATAAAATTAGTAAATTTGCAAATGCTTAAAAGCTTTAATTATAAGTTGTAAAATTTTTTTTGTAAATTTAATTACAACACAAAACGAATAATTTTTTTGTTTATAAATTTTTTGCATAAAAAGATAAAAATGCTTTTTATGTAGATAAACAATACTTATTTTTGTTGTTTGAAAACAAGCCTTATTTTAAAAAGGTTCAAAAACAAAGGGTTTTGACTAATTTGACTTTTGTACTTTTGTTGTGCTACAATATTAAAACTTTAGGAGGTGTAAAGATGAAAAATAGAAATCTGGGTGTTTACTGGAAATTGTGTCTTGTTTTTGTATTCACTTTGGGTATATATTTTTCTGTTCAGCCGCAAAAAACTTTCTGGGTTTATGATGATGATAAAGCAAGTGTTGTTAAAATATCAAAATGGCAATCTGCTAAAGATGCTATCAAGATGGCAAAGGTAAAATTAAGCGACAAAGATAATTTTATTTTGTCATCAGGTAATATTGTGCAAATTGTAAGACCTATAGAATTAGTAGTTTTTAAAGATGGTGAAAAAAAATCAATTTTTACAAGCGAGCTTACTCTTGAGAAGGCTTTGGCAAAAGAGGGGATTAGTTTGACAGATGTTAAAATTTTCCCTGATCCTAACATCAGACCGTCACAGGGAATGAATGTAGCTTTGTTAAAGGCAAACGAGAAAATTGTTCAAGAGCAAAGAGAAATTGCTTATCAGGTTGTAAATAGACCTGATAGTCATATGGAACTTGGGCAGAAGACTGTTTTAAATGAAGGTGTAAACGGAAGTAAGAATGTATTGGTAAAGCTTGTCGAACTGGCTAGTGGTCAGCTAGAGAAAATTGATTTGGCAGAATATATAATAACCCCAGCAAAAGAGCAAATTGTTGCAATGGGCACGACAAATACAGTGGAGACTTCTCGTGGTAGTATGAGATTTTCTCGTGTGATTAATATGGAGGCGACAGCCTATACTCCTTGGGATGAAGGTTGCATTGGGATAACGAAGATGGGTATTCCTGCTAAACGTGGAGTTGTGGCAGTTGATCCTGATGTTGTGCCACTTGGTTCTAGGATATACATACCTAGTTACGGTCATGCTATTGCGGCAGATACAGGTGGAGCAATACAAGGTAATCGTATTGATTTATGCGTTGATACTAAAGGGGAAGCGTTTTCCTTTGGCAGACGTATGGTAAAAGTTTATGTTTTAGAGTAAAATAAAAGCCGTAGACAAAAAAAGTCTATGGCTTTTTATATAGTGAGGATAATTGTGATTAAAGAGGTTATTATTGTTGAAGGAAATAGTGATATTGCAGTTGTTAAAAGAGCTGTTGATGCAGAAATTATTGCAACAGGAGGCTTTACCTTAAGGCCGCATACTGTAGAGAAGATAAAAATTGCCTATGAAAAACGTGGTATAATTATTTTTACAGATCCTGACGGAGCTGGTGAACGCATTCGCAGGTTTTTGACGAAAAAATTTCCTTTTGCAAAACAAGCGTTTGTAGCTAAAGAAGATGCTACCAAAAATAATGATGTGGGTATAGAACAGGCTTCTATTGAAACAATCCAAAAGGCGTTAGCTAAAGTTAGGGTTCAGACTCAGACGGTAAAAAATGAATTTGTCACTGGAGATCTTTTTTTCAATGGTTTAGCGGGTGATGGAGATTCTGCTAAGCGTCGCAATGAACTGGGTAAGCTTTTGGGTATTGGATATACTAATGCCAAACAATTTTTGGTGCGGCTAAATAATTATTCTGTAACAAGACAAGAATTTGAAGAAGGGTTAGCTAAACTTGATGAAAACGAGTAAAGATATTACTTTTGATGCTCTAAGGCGTTATAATTTGCATGCTGATAAAAAATTCGGGCAGAATTTTTTGATTGATGACGATGTTTTACAAAAAATTATTGGAGCAGCACAAATTCAAAAAGATGATATTATTTTGGAAGTTGGACCAGGTATAGGAGTTTTGACTCAGTTACTTGCTCAAAGTGGTTGTAAAAAAGTCATTGCAGTTGAACTTGATAAACGTCTGACACCTGTTTTAAGTGAACTAGAAGCGAAGCACTCCAATTTGCAAGTTGTTTATCAAGACATTATGCAAATGGATATAAGATCTTTAATAGGAGATGCTTCTTTTAAAGTTGTGGCAAATCTTCCTTATTATATTACAACTCCTATAATAATGAAGTTTTTGGAAAGTGATTTTAACTATGAACGCCTAGTCATTATGGTGCAAAATGAGGTTGCACAAAGAATGGCAAGCTTACCTGATAGTAAAGTTTACGGGGCATTATCAATCGCTGTACAATATCGAACGGAAGCGAAGGTTAGTTTTAAAGTTTTGCCTAGTGCCTTTATTCCTCCACCAAAGGTTGATTCGGCAGTAATTGTATGTAAAAAAAGAACACAACCGTTTGTTGATGTTGATAATGAACAGGCTTTTTTCCAAATTGTCAAAGCGGCTTTTTCCCAGCGTCGCAAAATGATTTGCAATACCTTGAAGAATATTGGCTTAACTAGTGAGCAGACAAATCTA
Source organism: uncultured Acidaminococcales bacterium (assembly GCA_964551985.1). Taxonomy (GTDB): domain Bacteria; phylum Bacillota; class Negativicutes; order Acidaminococcales; family JAISLQ01; genus CAZKFG01. The sequence goes on along the minus strand of CAZKFG010000002.1, from coordinate 35,460 downwards.
TGGCTTAATGCGGCACAAATTGATGGCAAAAAAAGAGCCGAGAATTTGTCTATACAAGATTTTGCAAGATTAGAGAGAGTTTTTAATAAGTGGTAATAAAAAAAGAACCTACTGATAGGTTCTTTTTTCTAGTAATTCTATCATTTCAGTAAACTTTGTATCTCTTGCATATTGTAGTGCAGATCTGCCATCGGAATCTGTTGTTTGAAGATTAGCGCCATTATCTAGCAGTAGTTGAGCAATTTGTAGTCGAACTTGTTTTGCGCTGGCGAATTTTAAGTTGGCAGCTGCCATAAGTGGGGTAAAACCGTATTGATTTGCTTGGTTTACATTAGCACCGTAATTTAAAAAAAGTGTTACTAATTGCAAAGAAGGAGGCAAAGTCGAGTTTTCTTTTTCGATAGCGAAAATAAGTGGTGTAGCATTTTGAGATAGTTGTCTTATTTCAGGAGTTATATTATATTCACTTTTATAATTTTTGTTTTTTGGCGAAGTAGTAATTGTTATGTTTACATTTTGATTAACAGTTTTTTGCACATTAACATCTGCGCCTGATTGTAGTAGTAATTCTGCTATTTTAAAATCGTTATTGTATGTAGCATAAAAGATAGCTGTTTGGGTGTAATATCCATCATTAATTTGCAGATTAGGCTTGGCGTTATTGTTTAGAAGCAACTGTACTAGTTGGTAGTTTTTGTTTTTTACAGCATAAGCCAGAGGTGATAATCTGTATTGTGGACAGTAGTTGGCGTTAGCTCCGTTGTCTAACGCTCGTCGTGCCGAGATGATGTTGTTGCTCGAACTAGCATTTAACAATAAGTCGTTATATGACATAGCAAAGATTGTTGCTGGCAATAAAAATGAAATTAAAAGTGTTAAAAGAAATTTTTTCATATATTATTCTCCTTTAAACGGAAAATCTTTGTCAAAATGGTTAATTTGTTCGTCTAGTAGTTTTTGATGTCTTTGCCTGTGTATGCGGGCAATATTTTTTAATCTATCCTTCTTTTTTTGCAGAGCAAATTCTTTTTGCAGTTGTTGGTCGCTTTTTAGCGTAAATCCCTTACCCATAACTTCTGTTGCTTCTTGAATTATCATAAATGCTTGTGGGTCGTGTTTTTGTACAATACTTTTTATTTTAGCTATTTGTGTGAGTTTAATTACGACAAAGACTATTTTGCTTTGCTTGTGAGTGTATGCTCCTTCGGCGAATAAAAAGGTTGCGCCACGTCCTACTTCTTTAAAAATGTCTTCAGTTATTTCATAATACTTTGATGAAATTATAAATAAGCTTTTCTTATTATCAAAACCGGCAGTGGTTTTATCTGTTGTAAAAGCGGATATATACATACTGATAAAAGTGTATACGGCAGGTTGTATGCCAAATAAAAATATATTTGCTATTGTTACCATTGTGTTTAAAGCAAGACCGACTGAACCAATGCTCACTCCATAAAATTTATTTAAAATAGCGCCGATTGTATCTGTACCGCCAGAACCTCCATTTGCTCTGTACATAATCCCAGCACCGATTCCGTTTCCAAGACCACCACATAATGCAGCAATTAATAGGTCGTTTGTCAGATTTAGTTTGGCTAAAAATAAAAAGCCGTCAATGGAAAAAGAAAAAATAAACATCCCATATAGTGATAAAAGCATGTAATTTTTATCCATTAATCTGTAAGCAAAGAAAAAAAGCGGGATATTGAAGATTATGCTTGTTATACCTATAGGAAAATTAAAAAGGTAGTACAAAATCATTGAAATACCACTTAAACCACCACTTAGCATCCCATTTGGAACATAAAAAGCATCTATGCTAGCACCACATATTGTTGCGCCTAGTGTAACCATAGCATAGCGTTTTTTTATTGAGTTTGCCATAATTAACCTCCAAACTTTTACACTTATATTTTCAATGATAGCATAATATTTACTAGAAAAAAATATTTTTAATGTTAAAAATCTTGCTTATGCTTTGCAAGCAGTATAAAATATAAACATAATTTTGTATTCACTATAAAGGAGAAAAGTTTTTGCTTACACAAAAAGCCTATGCGAAAATCAATTTAGCTCTGGATGTTTTACATAAAAGAGCCGATGGCTATCATGAAGTTAATATGATAATGCAAACGATTGATTTAGCGGATACTATAAGAATAAAAAAAGCGAATAAATTAACTGTTCAAACAATAGGCGCAGATTTGCCAAATGATGAGCGTAATATTGCTTATAAAGCGGCATTGATGATGGCAGATTATGCTAAATTGCAGCCTGATGTCAGTATAACAATTGAAAAGAAAATTCCGCTGGCGGCAGGGCTTGCTGGTGGCAGTGCTGATGCGGGAGCGGTTATGCGAGGCTTAAACGAGCTATGGAATTTGAATTTGGATTTTTTAAAGTTAGAAAATTTGGCGGCTTCTCTTGGCTCTGATGTTCCATTTTGTATTCGAGGCGGTACGGCTCAGGCGACAGGGCGAGGCGAGAAAATAAAATATTTAAAAGATTGCCCTAAACTTAATTTGGTTATTGTAAATCCTTTTTTTGAAGTTTCGACTAAATGGGTTTATGATAATTACGCTAGAGCAAAACTAGGTGATGCTGCAAATATTGCTGATATGATAAAGGCGATTGAGCATTCGGATAAAGATTTTATTTGCACTAATTTGTATAATGCTTTAGAGAGTGTTACAATAAAAGAGTATTCAATAATAAAACAAATTAAAGATGTAATGATGAATTTTGGTGTAAGAGGCTGCTTGATGTCTGGTAGCGGACCTACAGTATTTGCTGTTGTAGATGATGAGATTTGTGCAAATGCTGTTTTAAATCATATAAAACAATCTATCAATGTTAGAGCATGGCTTGCAAAAACAAGGAGGGCTAATTATGATGAGTAATTATCGGTTGCTACCAGTGGATTTAGATACTTATAGACCGCTTAGAGATGTTGTCTGTGAAGCTTTGCGTACAGCGATTATTGGTGGAATTTTAAAACCAGGTGAGAGGCTTATGGAAATTCAACTCGCTGAAGAGCTTGGTGTTAGTAGGACTCCTGTTCGTGAGGCGATAAGAAAATTAGAACAAGAAGGCTTTGTAGAAATGTTGCCAAGACGTGGTACTTATGTTGCGGATATTTCTATTAAAGATGTTACTGATGTTTATGAAATAAGAATGGCACTTGATGTTTTGGCGGCAGGGCTTGCGGCAAAGAGAATTACTGATGAGGAACTTGCTTTGCTAAAAAGAAAGCTATCTGATATTAAAGAAGTTGTTGAAAGTGCTGATATGGAAAAAATAGGTGAATATGATTGGGCATTTCATGAAGTCTTGTATAAAGCGAGCAAAAATGATAGATTGTTTGGGATTATAAGTAATTTGCGTGAACAACTTACAAGACTTAGAGTTACGACAATGAATTTTCGTGATCGTATAAAAGATACTATTATCGAACATGAGCTATTAGTTGAAAGTATTGCTAAAAGGGACGTAGAACTTGCACGTAAAAGAGCATATGAACATATGAGTAATGCAGAGAAGACTTTACTTAGAGCAATTCAAGAGGCACGCCAAAATTGATATTTTAGGAGAAAACAATGAAAAAAAGAGATTTTGTATCGCTTGAAGACATAAAGATTGCAGCTGAAAGGCTAAAAGATGTGGCAAAAGAAACTCCGCTAGAGTACAACAATACTTTTAGCAAATCTTCAGGCAGTGGCGTGTATTTAAAACTTGAAAACTTGCAAAGAACAGGTTCGTTTAAAATTCGTGGTGCATACAATTGTATCCAGGCTATGAGTGAAGAGGCACGTTCTCGAGGAGTTATTGCAGCATCTGCAGGTAACCATGCTCAAGGGGTGGCGCTTGGAGCAACTGCTGCTGGTGTTAAATCAACTATTGTAATGCCTGAGATTGCGCCACTACCGAAGGTGGCAGCAACAAGAGGTTATGGTGCTGAAGTTGTTCAGTGTGGTACTGTTTATGATGAATCATATGAAGAAGCACTAAGGCTGCAAAAAGAGTATGGCTATACATTTGTTCATGCTTTTGATGATTTGGATGTTATTGCAGGACAAGGTACTGTTGGTTTAGAGATGATAAGACAACAACCTAATTTAGAGGCTATTGTCGTTCCTATTGGTGGAGGCGGACTTATTGCTGGTATTGCAACAGCAATTAAAAGTGTTGCTCCACATATAAAAGTTTATGGTGTACAAGCAAGTGGTGCGCCTTCTATGTATTTATCGCGTAATGCTGGTAAACCAATAGAAACAGCTCAAGCTTATACTTTGGCAGATGGTATAGCTGTTAAAAAACCGGGCGATAATACCTTTAAACATATTCAACGTTATGTTGATGATGTTTTTGTTGTAAAAGATGAGGACATTGCGGCAACGATTTTGTTGTTGTTAGAACGTAGTAAGCTAGTTGTTGAAGGTGCTGGTGCTGTTGGACTTACAGCGATATTACACAACTGTATTCCACATCATAATAAAGTCGCGACAGTATTATCTGGTGGTAATATTGACATAAACTTTGTGTCAAGAATTATTGAAAATGGACTATTAAAAGCAGGACGTAGAGTGAAATTGACTACAAATCTTGTGGATAGACCAGGTGAATTACGTAAATTTATAACAACTATAGCAGAGCATCAAGCAAACATTGTATATATATATCATGAACATGCGGGACACAATTTGCCAATAGGGCATACAAATGTAGAGATAGATTTGGAAACACGTGATAGCAAACATGCAGAAGTAGTTGTAGCCGCTTTAAGACAAGCTGGCTATAAAGTTGAGGTTAGTTGATTTAGGAGGGGCTTTATGTCGGATTTAGTGTCTGTTGTTTTGGCAGCTGGCAAGGGTACGAGAATGAAATCGGATTTACCGAAAGTTTTGCATTGTGTTGCTGGAAAACCAATGCTTTTGCATGTTCTTGATGCAGCGCAAGTGGCAGGATGTGATAAAAATATAGTTGTTTTAGGATTCGGTGCCGAAAAAGTGACACCTGTCATTGAAGATATTGCACAAATAGCTTTGCAAAAAGAGCAGCTGGGAACCGGTCACGCTGTTATGCAAGCAAAAGAATTGCTTAATGATTTTTCCGGTACTGTAATGATTTTGTGTGGAGATACTCCGCTTTTAGATGGCAGACAGTTGCGCCGTTTTTATGAACATCATACAGAGCTTGGCAACATAGCAACAATTTTAACTGCTGTTATGGATGATGCTACAGGTTATGGACGCATTGTTCGATCTGATAGTGGACAGGTTTTGAAAATAGTTGAGCAAAAAGATGCAAATGTTAAAGAGCTTGATATAAAAGAGATAAATACTGGTATTTACTGTATAGAAAAACAAGCTTTATTTGAAGCTTTAAGCAGTATTGATTGCAATAATGCACAAGGAGAATATTATTTAACTGATGTAATAGATAAACTTGTCGGACAAGGTCATAAAGTAGGTGCTTTGATTGTATCTGACCCTGATACTGTTATGGGTATAAATTCAAGAGTTCAGCTAGCGCAGGCAGAAAAATGGTTGCGCAAAAAGATAAATCATAATCTTATGGAGCAAGGCGTGACAATTATAGATATTGATACTACATACATTGATGCTAGTGTTAGCATTGGTCAAGATAGTATAATTTATCCAAATACTTTGCTTGAAGCAGATACCGTTATTGGTCAAAATTGTATTATAGGCCCCAATACGAGACTGACTAACGTTAGTGTTGGCGATGATTGTAATATTCATTTTGCCTATGCGCATGATGCTATTGTTGGTAAAAGTGTTAATGTTGGTCCGTATGTTCATTTAAGACCTGGTACTAGAATTGCTGATGAAGTTAAAGTGGGTAATTTTGTTGAGGTTAAAAATTCTTGGATAGGACGAGCCAGCAAATTGCCGCATTTATCTTATATTGGTGATGCGGATGTCGGTGAGCATGTAAATATAGGTTGTGGTACAATAACTGTAAATTATGATGGTGAGAAAAAGCATCGTACTAAAATAAATGATGGTGTTTTTGTTGGTTGCAATTCTAATCTTGTTGCTCCTGTTGAATTACATGAAAATTCCTATGTCGCTGCAGGTTCTACCATAACAAAAGATGTTCCAGAGAATTCTTTGGCAGTCGCAAGGCAAAGACAAAAAAATATTGAAAATTGGAACAAAAAGTAGTATAAAGATATGTGTTAATTAAAAGAGAATTTTTTGGAGGTATATGTTAATGCTTGCGGATGAAAATAAAAGGTTGCGTATTTTTTCAGGTTCTGCTAATCTTTCTTTAGCACAAGAAATAGCGTCTTATTTAGGTGCGGCGATAGGTGAGGCTAAGGTAGGTAAATTTAATAATGGCGAGATACAAGTAATTATTGAAGAGAGTGTACGCGGTAAAGAAGTTTTCATACTGCAATCTACAAGTCAGCCTGTAAATGAAAATCTTATGGAATTACTCATTATGGCAGATGCGTTCAAGCGCGCTTCTGCTAAGCATATTACGGCTGTTATTCCTTATTATGCTTATGCCAGACAAGATAGAAAAACAAGAGGTCGTGAGCCTATTTCGGCAAAACTAGTGGCAAATCTACTTTATACTGCCGGTGTTACAAGGGTTGTTACAATGGACTTGCATGCAGGGCAAATTCAAGGTTTTTTTGATATTCCTGTTGACCATTTGCCAGGGGTTCCACTTTTAGCAGATTATATTAGAAGCAAAAAACTAGACGATTTGGTTGTCGTATCACCTGATTTAGGTGGTGTAACAAGGGCGAGAAGTCTAGCTGATAGATTGCATTGTGATATTGCTATAATAGAAAAACGTCGACCAGAGCCTGGTGTTGCTGAAGTTATGAATTTAATTGGCGATATTAAGGGTAAAACTGCTGTTTTGATTGATGATATGGTCGATACAGCAGGTTCGTTGGCAGAAGCTGCTAATGCTTTGGTTAAATTTGGTTCTAAAGAAGTTTATGCTTGCTGTACACATGCTATCTTAACTCATCCGGCGATCGCAAGAATAGAAAAGTCTCCTATAAAAGAGCTTGTTGTGACAAACACTATTCCGCTTACGCCAGATAAACAAAGCGAAAAAATAAAAGTATTATCTGTTGCGCCGATTTTGGGCGAGGCGATTTTGCGTATTTATAACGAAATGTCAGTTAGTCAACTTTTTAACATTTGATTGTGGTTTAGTATAATGAAATTAATTGTAGGACTTGGGAACATAGGTAAGCAATACGAAAAGACACGTCATAATATTGGTTTTATGGTAGCGGATGATTTGGTAAAATCTTTCTCTAGCAGTTGGCAGGAAGATAAAAATGCTTATTTTTGTCAAATTTATCAACCACATAAGCTATTGATTATAAAACCTAAAACTTATATGAATTTAAGTGGTATAGCAGTAGGTTTTTTTAGCGAATACTATAAGATAAATTCAGAAGATATAGCTGTTGTCCAAGATGACTTGGATTTACCTTGTGGGAAAATTCGTATAAGGAAAAAGGGTTCTGCTGGCGGTCATAATGGAATAAAATCTATTATTGAACACTTGGGAACACAAGAATTTAACCGCTTTAAGATAGGGATTGGTCATCCGCAAAATGAACACAAACAAGTTATAAGCCATGTTTTAGAAAAATTTTCTAAAGATGAAAGCATTCTTATAGAAGATGCAATTGCTAAGACACAAGAGGCATTGAAATTCTGGTTGGATAGAGGAATTGCTGCAACAATGAATGAATATAATTAAATGTTGCAATTTGAAAATTAATATGATATAATAATTGAGCGTATCGTTGGAAATGATGCGTGATATGTTAGAAAGAGGTGCTGGGAAGTGAAAGAAAAAATTCATCCTAATTTTGTTCAAGCAAAAGCAATTTGTGCTTGTGGCAATACTTTTATGACAGGCTCTGTGCAAAAAGAATTACGTGTAGATGTTTGTTCAAAATGTCATCCGTTTTTTACGGGTCAACAGCGTAATGTGACTGCGCGTGGTCGTATTGAAAAATTCAAAAAACGTTATGGTGAAAATGTATAAAACATGTAAACCCAGCAGAGCGATAGCTCTGCTTTGTTTATATAGGAGGACTTATGAATAAGCCAGTTATTGGTGGACAGGCAGTTATCGAAGGTGTTATGATGCGAGGTCCTTTGGGTCTGGCTACTGCTGTTCGCAAGGCTGATGGACAAATAATTATCAATAAAAAACCGTTTACAACAATTTCTAATCGTTATCCGCTTTTGAAAAAACCTATCATTAGAGGGTTTGTAGCATTATTAGAGTCTTTAGTTTATGGTATGCGCGAACTGTCTTGGTCAGCTCAAGCGGCTGGTCAAGAAGATGAAGAACTAACTACAAAAGAAATAGTTTTGACAATGATTTTTTCTATTTGTTTGGCAATAGGGCTGTTTATTGCCTTGCCTACTTATGCGACTAAATTTTTGGCAGATAATATAAAAGACCCATTTTTGCTAAATATGGCAGAAGGTGGATTTAGATTAACTATCTTTTTGCTGTATGTTTCAGGAATATCAATGCTTAAAGACATACAAAGGGTTTTCCAATATCATGGTGCCGAACATAAAACTATTCACGCTTATGAAGCTGGTGTTGAGCTTACGCCTGAAAATATAAGGGGCTTTAGTACTTTGCACCCTAGATGTGGAACAAACTTTTTATTAATTGTTATGGTTATAAGCATTTTTATATTTGCTTTTTTAGGTTGGCCGAGCTTGACTGAGAGAATTATATCAAGAATTGTTTTGATGCCACTTGTTGCAGGCATAAGTTATGAAGTGATACGCTATGCTGGTAATCATTTTAAAAATAATCTTGTTAAAATAATTATTTTACCAGGATTACTTTTGCAAAAGCTCACAACAAGAGAGCCGTCAGATGAACAAATACAAGTCGCGGTAGAAGCACTGCAAGCTGTATTAGCTGAAGATACAACAAAAGATAAAATACAACTGACGTAAGAGGTAGAAGATGTTAGATAAATTACAGGCTGTTGAAGATAGATATCTTGATCTAGAACATAAGATTAGTGACCCTGATGTTATAGCAAGGCAAGATGAATGGCAAAAATATACTAAGGCACATTCAAAATTATCTGAAGTAGTAGAAAAATTTCGTCAATATAAAGCGGCATTAAATAATTTGAGTGAGGCTCAAAGTTTATTAGAAGAAGAGACGGATGCCGAAATGTTAGAGCTTGCTAAAGGAGAACTTCATTCTAGTAAAAAACAAATAGTTGAGCTTGAAGAAGCACTCAAGATTTTGCTATTGCCACGCGATGAAAATGATGATAAAAATGTTATTTTAGAAATTCGTGGTGGTGCGGGAGGCGATGAAGCAGCATTGTTTGCAGGTGTGCTTATTCGCACATATATTCGCTATGCTGAAGCTCAAGGCTGGCGAGTTGAGATGCTTGATTCTAATCCTACAGGTCTTGGTGGATTTAAAGAAGTTGTTGTTATGATTTGTGGCGATGGAGTTTACAGTAAATTGAAGTTTGAAAGCGGTGTACATCGTGTGCAACGTGTGCCGGAGACAGAATCTAGCGGACGCATACACACATCTACAGTAACTGTCGCAGTTCTTCCAGAAGCTGAGGAAGTTGATGTTCAAGTAAATAATAACGATTTACGTATAGATACATATTGCGCCTCTGGCGCAGGTGGTCAGCACGTTAATAAAACGGAATCGGCAGTTAGAATAACTCATTTGCCAACAGGAATAGTTGTGCAGTGCCAAGATGAAAAATCTCAATTACAAAATAGAGAAAAATGTATGCGAGTACTGAGGGCAAAACTACTGGAAGTCGCTCAACAAGAACAGACGGCTCAAGCGGCACAAGACAGAAAAAGTCAAGTTGGTACAGGTAACCGTAACGAGAGAATAAGAACATATAATTATCCTCAAGGTAGGGTTACTGATCATCGTATAGGGCTGACGCTGCATAAATTAGAGGCTGTATTAAATGGCGAGATACAAGAATTGATAGATGCTTTGATAGCAGTAGAACAAAGTGAAAAACTAAAACAAATGGAGTAAAAATGAGTACCCAAGAGAAAAGTTGGACAATCGGGGAAATTATCAATCAAACAAAGCAGTATTTCAGTAAGTATGCTATTTCTACGGCAAGACTTGATGCAGAAATACTGCTTTGCCATGTTTTAAATAAGGATAGATTGCATTTGTATGTTCATTTTGACCAACCTTTGCAAAAAAATGAACTGGATGTTTATCGCCAGTTTGTAATAAGGCGCGTAAAAGGTGAACCAGTAGCTTACATAATTGCTGAGAAACACTTTTTAAATATGGCATTTACCGTTGATAACAATGTCTTAATACCAAGACCTGAAACAGAGTTGTTAGCAGAACTTGCAATTAAATATTGCAAACAAAATGATGCTTTAAGTATTTTAGATGTAGGAACAGGTAGCGGTGCATTGGCTTTATCTATAGCCTATAATTGTCCAGAAGTAAAAGCGTTGGCAATAGATGTGAGTGAACTTGCTTTAAATAGAGCTATGATAAATGCCGAAAAATTTTCTCTATCAGATAGGGTAGCTTTCAAACAAGCAGATATGAGAGATTATTTTGCAAGCAAAATTGCAGGACAAAAATTCAATTTGATTGTTTCTAATCCCCCATATATTCCGACAAAAATAATAGATACCTTGGCAAAAGAAGTACAGATAGAGCCAAAACTAGCCTTAGATGGCGGGATAGATGGACTTGATTTTTATAAAGTTATCATTAAAAATGCCAAAAGCTTTTTGACAGATAACTATCTTGTTTTGTTGGAAATCGGCAGTGAACAGGCACAAGATGTTTTGCGTTTGGCAAATGATTATGGTTTTTCAAACAATAAAGTAATTTGTGATTATGCAGGTTTAGATCGCATAATATTAATGGCGGAAGAAGGCTTTGAAGTTGAAGAGTTCCTATTGGCAGCTAAAAAATAATCAAGAAGATATAGAAATTTTAAATAAAGCGGCACATATAATAAAAAATAATGGGCTTGTGGCTTTTCCTACGGAAACTGTTTATGGACTTGGGGCAAATGGACTATCTTCTGTAGCGGTGGAGAAAATTTTTTTAGCTAAAGGAAGACCGTCTGATAATCCTTTAATTTTACACATCGCAGAAAAAAAGGATGTTTATAGCTTAGCAAAAAATATATCTATTAACGCAGAAAAATTAATGGATGCCTTTTGGCCTGGGCCTTTAACCGTTATTTTGCCAAAACAAGGGCATATTCCAGATGCAGTTACAGCAGGTCTTAATACTGTTGCTATAAGAATGCCAAAAAATGATGTGGCAAGAGATTTTATCAGACTTTGCCAAGTTCCGATTGCTGCGCCTAGTGCTAACATTTCTGGGCGTCCTAGTCCTACTGATGCTACTACTGTGCAAAAAGATTTAGATGGCAAAGTGGACGCAATTATTGACGGAGGACAAGCAAACATTGGGTTAGAGTCTACAGTTGTAGATTGTACAAGCGATGAGTGCATTATTTTAAGACCGGGTGGTATAACTAAAGAGCAATTGGAAAAAGTTGTTGCAGTCAAAAGCGCTACGCAAATTGAATCTGATAAAACTCCTAAAGCGCCTGGAATGAAATATAAACATTATTCTCCTAAAGCTAGTGTTTATTTGTTTACAGAAGAATTCTTGCAGTCGAATATTTTGTTTTTGCTTGAATTTTTTGAGCAAAAACAATGGAAGGTTGGAGTTTTGGCTTCTCAAGAAGTTTTACAAAAGCTACCGAAAGAGATTATATCTTTTGGTGGCTGGCAATGTGATAAAACTGATGATTTAGCTAAAAATCTTTACAGATGGTTGCGTGATTTTGATAAATGTGGTGTAGAGATTATTTTAGTCAGTAGCGTTAGAACTGACAATATAGGTCAAGCAATAATGAATAGACTGGAAAAAGCGGCACAAACAAAAATAATTGAAAACAAACAAGATTTTGATAGTGTTTTTGCTTAGCTGCTAAGAAAAATATACTTTTAAATTAAAATATGCTAAAATATATCGATAGACTAAATTGGATATGAAAGGGTGTAATTATGCCGACAGTACTGTTTGTATGCACAGGTAATACTTGCCGTAGCCCAATGGCGCAAATGTTTTTGCAACATAAGTTGAAAAATGCTAATTTGCAAGCAGACTTTAAGGTTTGTTCGGCGGGTATTTATGCTCAAGATAATGATAGTTTGTCAGATAAAGCTAGAAATGCACTTGTTAAAAAAGATATTTTTGTTGATGAATTTTGTTCTACAAGATTGACTAAAGAGCTGTTGCAATCAGCAGACATGGTTTTTGTTATGACTAAAATACATTTAAAGATTGTTATTGATATGTATCCAGAATTCAAGCAAAAAGTGCATGCTTTGGCAGGAGATAATGATGTTTGCGATCCGTTTGGACAAAGCCAACAAGAATATGATGTTTGTTTAGAGCAACTACAAGATTTGATAGATAAAGTTTTACCTAAAATTATTAATTTGAAAAAAGGTGATTAGTAAATGCGATTAGCTATTGGCTGTGATCATGGTGGTTACAGACTGAAAGAAGAACTTAAAGAGACTCTACAGAATGTTGGCGTTGAGTTTGAAGATTTGGGTATATTTGATGAAACATCTTGTGATTATCCGGTAATAGCTAAAAAACTTTGTCAAGCTATAACAAACGGTGAATTTTCCAGAGGTATTTTGATTTGCGGTACAGGTATTGGAGTGTCTATTGTGGCAAATAGACATAAAGGTATTAGAGCTGCACTTTGTAATGATGTTTTTTCTGCGGTTATGAGTAGAGAACACAACGATGCAAATGTTTTGTGTCTAGGTGCTAGAGTTATAGGATTTGGCACAGCTGATATGATAGTAAGACAATGGCTTAAGACTGATTTTGCAAATGGTCGTCATCAAAGACGACTGGATATGATAGATTAATAAAAAATGAGGAGATGATTACAATGGCTTTTTTAAAAGATGTTGATGCACAGTTATATGAGGCAATGACCAAGGAGTTAAACAGACAAAGAAATAATATAGAGCTTATTGCTTCAGAAAATTTTGTTAGCTATCCAATTTTAGAAGCGTTAGGTAGTGTTTTGACAAATAAATATGCTGAAGGCTATCCTGAAAAGCGCTATTATGGCGGTTGTGAATTTGTTGATGTTGTCGAACAGCTAGCTATTGATAGAGCAAAAAAATTGTTTGTTGCTGAACATGCTAATGTCCAAGCACATTCTGGTGCACAAGCAAATACTGCTGTTTATTTTGCTTTTTTAAAACCAGGAGACACTATTTTAGGTATGAATTTATCACATGGTGGTCATTTAACACACGGTAGCCCTGTTAACTTATCAGGCAGTTATTTTAACATTGTGCCTTATGGCGTAACAAAAGACACAGAAACAATAGATTATGACCTTTTAAGAGCGATAGCGCTTGAACACAAGCCAAAGATGATTGTTGCTGGTGCTAGCGCATATTCTAGATTTATTGACTATGAAAAAATGGCACAAATCGCCAAACAAGTAGGTTGTATGCTTATGGTTGATATGGCTCACGTTGCGGGACTTGTTGCTGCAGGATTGCATCCAAATCCAGTACTTTATGCCGATATTGTCACATCAACAACACATAAAACTTTGCGTGGACCACGTGGAGGACTAATATTGTGTAAAGAAGAATATGCTAAAGCTATTGATAAAGCTATTTTCCCTGGTATTCAAGGGGGACCACTCATGCACGTTATTGCAGCTAAAGCGGTGTCTTTTTTAGAGGCTATGAGTGATGAGTTTAAACAATATCAAAAAAATATTGTAGATAATGCAAGTGAACTGGCTTTTGCACTTAAAAAAGAAGGTTTTCGCATCGTTTCAGATGGCACTGACAATCATATGATGCTTGTAGATTTAAGACCACAAGGACTTACAGGTAAACAGGCAGAAAAAGCGCTTGATGAGATTGGTGTTACTGTAAATAAAAACACTATTCCTTTTGATGAAACAAGTCCTTTTATAACAAGTGGTATAAGACTTGGTACTGCGGCGGTTACCACTCGCGGGTTTACAACAGCCGATATGAAAGAAGTAGCAGCAATTATATCTTTGGTACTTAAGAATCTTGAAGATACAAAAGTTATGCAAGAAGCTAGACAAAGAGTTACTGTTCTTTGTGACAAACATCCTTTGTATACGCAAATTGTTTGAGGAAATAGTTATGCAAACAAATAATAGACCTCATTGGGACGAATATTTTATGGAGTTTGCTAACACTGCACAAAAACGATCAACATGTTTAAGACGTAGTGTTGGTGCTATCTTGGTAAAAGATAAACGTATTTTGGCAACAGGATACAATGGTGTACCGCAAAAGATTGCTCATTGTGAAACTGTTGGTTGTTTGCGTGAGCAGTTAAATGTTCCGTCAGGTAAAATGCATGAACTTTGCCGAGGGCTTCATGCCGAACAAAATGCAATTATTCAAGCGGCACTTCATGGAATAAGCATTGAAGGCTCTACGCTCTATTGTACTCATCAACCTTGCATAGTGTGCGCTAAAATGCTTATCAATGCAGGTATTGTAAAAATAGTTTTTGCAAACCCTTATCCTGATGAACTAGCAGAGAAGATGCTAAAAGAGGCTAATATAGAAATGGTTGTTATGTAGAGTACTTTTAATTGACAATAAACATATGCTAATGTAAACTTACTCTAATATAAATGATGAGAGGATATTTTCATGCACGCTTTTATTGTGGCGTTTTTAGTAGGACTTGTTGTCTGCTTTCTTTTAACGCCTGTGGTTAAACGTTTAGCCAGAAAAATGGGTGCTATTGACAAACCTGATTTTCGCAAAGTCCATAAAAAACCTATCCCTCGTATTGGTGGTCTTGCGATATATTTAGGTTTTGTTGTGTCTGTTTTTGCCAGCTTGCCTATTACTCAAGAAATAAAAGGCTTGATTGCTGGCGGTACGGTTATTGTTTTAGTTGGTATTATTGATGATATATATCAAATACCGGCAAAAGTTAAGCTTTCAGGGCAAATTTTAGCTGCTTTAGTATTAGTTTTATTTGATATTCGCATAGAATGGTTAGCTTATCCAGGTGCTGGTGGCTATTTATATATGGATCATTTTTCTATACCTGTTACGGTTTTGTGGATTGTTTCTATGACTAATGCACTTAATTTGATTGACGGCTTAGATGGTTTAGCAGCAGGGGTTGCTTTTATTGCTTCGGCAACAGTTTGTATTGTCGCTATGCAAAATAGTTTTTATGTTGTTGCAGTTCTGACGGCGGCTTTAGCAGGATCTATTTTAGCTTTTATAAGATATAATTTTAACCCTGCGTCCATCTTTATGGGTGATACTGGTAGTATGTTCTTAGGTTATATGTTGGCTGCGATTTCTGTTTTAGGTGTTGTAAAAAGCGCTGCTGCAATTGCACTTTTAGTGCCTATTATTGCGCTGGGGCTACCTATTTTGGACACTTTGTTTGCCATATTGCGCAGATACTCAAACGGGAAACCTATTTTTCAGCCTGATAAAGGGCATTTACATCATAGGTTACTTGCCGCTGGTCTTAGCCAAAGGCAGACTGTTTTATTGATGTATTTAATTAGTGCAATGCTTAGTTTTAGCGCATTGTTGTTTACTGGTAGCAATAGATTTTTAGCAATGGTTGTTATTGGCATTGTGGTTATAGTGATATTTTTAGGGGCTAAAAAAATTGGTATTTTAAATGATGTTTGATGTAGTTTAAGATAGCGGTTAGCTCTTTTGAAGATGAAGGGAGCTATCTTTTCATCTTTTTTTATTTGAAAATTGGAGGCATGATTTTGAAAAAAATAAAAATAGCGACTATTTTTGGTACAAGACCAGAAGCTATTAAAATGGCACCTGTAGTATTAGAGCTTAAAAAATATGAACAATATATCCAGTCTTATGTTGTTGTAACAGCTCAACATAGACAAATGTTAGATCAAGTTTTACATCTTTTTGATATAAAACCAGATTTTGATTTAAATATAATGACTCAGCGTCAAACCTTATATGATGTTACGAGCAAAGCCTTACTTGGTTTAGGGGAAGTTTTTACTCAAATAAAGCCAGATTTAGTATTGGTTCACGGTGATACGACAACTACATTTATGGGTGCACTAGCTGCATATTACCAGCAAATATCTATAGGGCATGTGGAAGCTGGACTTAGAACTGGTGATAAATATTCTCCTTTTCCTGAAGAGATGAATAGACACTTGACAGGTGCCTTGACAGATTATCATTTTGCGCCGACAAATGTTTCTAGAGATAATTTGCTTAGAGAAAATATATCTAAAGACAAAATATTTGTAACAGGTAATACTGTAATTGATTCATTAAAGCAGACGGTTGATAAAGACTACGAATTTTCTAATCCTGTGATAGAGAAATGTTTGAAAAGTGGTCGAAAAATAATTCTTGTTACAACTCACAGAAGAGAAAATTGGGGAGAGCCTTTAAGAAATATTTATATAGCCATGCGTGAACTTGTCAATTTACGTGATGATATAGAGATTATTTTTCCTGTACATAAAAATCCTATTGTAAGTGAGCTTGTAGCCCAAGAACTCTCTGGTCAAGACAGAATTAATTTGATTGAACCGCTTGATTATCAACCATTTGCTAATCTGATGGCAAGGTCATATTTGATTTTAAGTGATTCTGGTGGTGTTCAAGAAGAAGCGCCTTCTTTAGGAGTACCAGTATTGGTTCTTCGAAATACCACTGAACGACCTGAGGCTGTTGAGGCTGGTACGGTAAAACTTGTTGGAACGGATAAAGATAAAGTTTTTGCAACGGTTATGGAGCTTCTTAAAAATCCAGAGGTTTACCAAAAGTTGTCTAAAGCAAAAAATCCTTATGGTGATGGTTTAGCTGCGCAAAGGATAGTGCAGACGATTTTACATGAGAAAGGATTTTTGCCTAGAAAAATTGATTTGTTTTAAAATTGTACAAAAAATTATAATTTAAAAATTTTTACAGAATATTGTAATTTTATTAATTTTATGCTAAGCTTGTTTTGTTATTTATTAGCATATTGAAATACTAATAATAATTGTCATTTTTATAGAAATAAGGCTGCTTTTACAAAGGAGTAGCAGTTTTGAAAGATACTTGGAAAAGTTTGACCAAAGGTCTATTTATTGTAAACTTTATAACATCAACTGCTGTAGGGAGTATAATAATGGGCTTTTTTTTAGGAAGATTTATTGATGAAAACTTTAGTACTTCACCTTTTGGTAGGGTCGGTGGAGTGATATTGGGTATTGTTTCAGGTGCTTGGGCGATTAAAAAACAGTTATATAAAGAGATGGATAAAAAAGGTAATGATGAATGACTACTAATACAGTAGCAAAAATGAGATGGAAATTTTTACTAGTATCGACTGTTTTTTCTTTGTTTATTTTGGTTTTGTGTAGCTTTTTATTTCAAGCAAGAGTTGTTTATGCTTTGGCAATAGGATTGTTATTTGCTACATTTGATAACAGTATTATGCTATTAGATGTTGAAAAAGGGTCAAAGACTACTATTGAAAAAGCATTTATAATCATGAAAAAAAACATGTTCAAAAGGATTGCCTTTTTGGCAGTTAGTTTTTTTGTGGCGATAAAGGCAGGCATTTACATGCCAGCACTTTTTATAGCATTTTTTTTAATTCACTTTGTGTGCCTAGTATTTTTTGTAATAACCGCGCGGGGAAATGATAACTCCCCAGAGTGCAGAAAGGAGTGAGAAAATGGCAGGAGAAAAAAGTATTATTGATTTTGCACCAACTGAGATTGTCCCTGGTTTTGTTGTCAACATGCAAACACTTTATATGTCGTGGATTACAATGGCTATAGTCGCATTTATTTTGATTATAGTAATGAGAAATCCTAAGATTGTACCCGGCAAAATGCAAATGATTGTAGAATCTGTTTTTGATTTGATTGGCGGTTTAACTTCTGATAACTTGGGTGATAAAGGTAAAAAAATGATGGGACCGTTTTTCCTTACATTGTTTATGTATCTTTTTGTAGGCAACGAATTGGGATTGCTTCCACAAGTTTTTACACCTTTTCATTTTCATTTTACTTCACCGACAAATGATATTAACACCACACTAGGCTTAGGTCTAACTGTAATTGTTACAATCTATATTGTTGGTTTAGCTAGAAATGGATTGGGTCATCTAAAGCATTTTATTGAACCTTCAATATTTATGCTTCCACTGCATTTGCTCGATGAAGTCTTAAGACCATTCACGCTTGCTTTTCGTCTATTTGGTAACATTGTCGCAGGCGAAATTCTTTTGATTGTGCTCTATCAACTTACCCCTTGGGTTATACCAGAACTTTGGGTTTGCTTTAGCATTTTGATAGGTGCTATACAAGCGATGATTTTTACAGCTTTAGGCGTATCCTACATGCGTGGAGCATTTGAATCACATCATTAATTTATCTAGTGTAAAATTTTAGACTAACTTATTTAAAAGTATGAAAGGATGGAAGAACTTTGGAAAAAACAATTATTATAGGGTGTTCGGTATTAGGAGCAGGAATTGCTTGTCTAGGTGCTGCTATTGGTGCAGGTACTGGTAACAGCTTGGTTGGTAGCAAGGCTATCGAAAGTATGACTCGTCAACCAGAATTGGCAAACAAAATATTTGTTAACTCTCTTATCTATATTGGGCTAGTTGAAGCTGTGCCTATCATTAGTATCGTTGTTGCTATTATCTTGATTTTAGCTAATCCATTTATTTAAGAAAAACAAAACGTAAAATTAGTATATTTTAATACTAATTTTTATAGGAAAGGAGTGCCTTTTTTTGGTTGATATTAATTGGACGCTTATTGCACAGGTGTTTAACTTTTTGATATTAGTTGCAGTCGTTTCTTGGTTTGGTTATAAGCCAATGGTTAAGGCTTTAGAGGAACGTCAAGGTAAAATTGTATCTGATTTGGCAAGTGCAGAGGCTGCTAAACTAGAAGCAAAGAAAATCAAAGAAGAATACGATCGTCAATTAGCTACTGCTCGTACAGAAGCACAAGCTATTATAGACAAAGCCAATAAAACAGCTAAAGAAGCTTATGATCAAATGCTTGCTAAAGCACGCGAAGAACAAGAACAAATCTTTAAAGCTGGCAAAGACCAAATAGAACGCGAAAAAGTAAATGCTTTACTAGAAGTTCGCAAAGAAGTTGTTTCACTTAGTATGCTAGTTGCAGAAAAAGTGGTAGAAAAGAAAATCGACTCAGATGCTGACCAAAAACTTATTAATGACTTTTTGGACGAAATTACCAGTAAATCTGGTGGATTGCCATGCTAGGGACAACATATGAAGTAGCTGAAAGGTATGCACAAGCACTTTTTGATCTTGGGATAGAGGAAAATGAGCTTAATAAAGTCAAAGAAGATATTTTCTTTGTTGATGAAGTTTTGCAAAGTAGTATTCAATTAAAAGAATTTTTGCAAAATCCTTTTGGCGAAAAGGGTGCTAGACAAGAAGTTGTTTTAGCGATTTTTAAAAATAAAATAAGTGAAACTTGTCTAAACTTTGTGTTGCTTTTGGTAGAAAAACGGTTAGAAAAATTATTACCTTTAATTGTCAATTCATTTAAAAAATTGTTTTATGAAAAGCAATCAATTGTTGAAATTAGCGTTACCACAGCTAGAAAATTATCAGATAGTGAATATGATAAAATTTCTGAGCGTTTAGCTAAAACTTTAAATAAGCCTGTTGTTTTGAAAAAACTTATAGATGAAAAAATAATTGGTGGCATAATTATTCAATACAATGATAAATTAATAAACGGTAGTATTCAAAAGCGTTTACAAGACGTTTCAAATTTATCTAAAAAAGCTATGTTGCAAAAGGGGGCATTTGAAGTAGTATGAAAATACAACTAGAAAGTCTCGCCTCTATAAAAAGACAAATAAGAAACTATTCAACAAGCTCAGATAATGAACATAAAGGGTCTGCGGAAATAAAAATTACTACTGCCAGAGAGCTTTCAAATGATGAACTAAATAATATTATTGCTGATTTATCTAAAAAGCTTGGTAAACAAGTATTTGTACAAAAAAGTGTTGATCCTAGCCTTATTGGTGGAATAGTTATTCAATATGGTGACAACATTATTGATGGTAGTGTTGTGCGCCAATTAAAGCAATACAAAGAAATGATGTCAAATATTGACTTAAAGATTGGGGTGACAGATCCGATATGATGAAGCCTGAAGAACTTACATCTCTCATCAGTCAACAGGTTGAAAAATATAAGGTAGACCTCAATGTTGATGAAGTTGGTATTGTAGATGAAGTAGGCGATGGTATCGCTCGTGTGCATGGTTTGAAAAGTGCAATGGCAGGAGAGCTGCTAGAGCTTCCAAACGGTGTTACAGGAATGGTATTAAACCTTGAAGTAGACAGTATCGGCGTTGTGCTTATGGGCAGCGATACTCTTGTTAAAGAAGGCGATATAGTTCGTCGTACTGGTGAAATTATGCGTGTGCCAGTTGGCGATGCTATGATTGGTCGCGTTGTCAATGCACTAGGTCAACCTATTGATGGTAAAGGTATTATAAACACAAATCTGTATAGAAATGTTGAGAGCCCAGCACCAGGTATAGCTGATAGAGAATCAGTAAATACTCCTTTGCAAACTGGTATTAAAGCTATAGACTCTATGGTTCCAATTGGTCGTGGACAACGTGAACTTATTATCGGTGATCGTGGTACTGGTAAAACAGCGGTTGCAATTGACACAATAATCAACCAAAAAGGTCTTGGTGTTATTTGTATATATGTTGCAATTGGTCAAAAAGCATCAACAGTTGCACGTGTTGTTCGTACATTAGAAGAACACGGAGCAATGGAATATACTCTTGTTGTAGCAGCTAACGCTTCTGATGGAGCGCCTCTACAATACCTAGCACCATATTCTGGTGTAACTATGGGTGAATATTTTATGAACCAAGGCAAAGACGTTTTATGTATTTATGACGATTTGTCTAAGCACGCTGCGGCGTATAGAGCGATGAGCTTGTTGCTTCGTCGTCCTCCTGGTCGTGAAGCTTATCCTGGTGATGTATTTTATTTACATTCACGACTATTAGAACGTGCTGCTAAGCTCAATAAAGAGCTAGGTGGCGGTTCGATAACAGCATTACCGATAATTGAAACACTAGCTGGCGACGTATCTGCTTATATTCCAACAAACGTAATTTCTATTACAGATGGACAAATATTTTTAGAAAGCGAATTGTTCTACTCGGGCATTCGTCCAGCTATAAACGTTGGTTTATCAGTATCTCGTGTTGGTGGTGCGGCACAAATAAAAGCTATGAAATCTGTTGCTGGACGCTTGCGTCTAGATTTGGCGCAATACCGTGAACTGGCGGCATTTGCCCAATTTGGCTCTGACCTTGATAAGGCAACAAAAGCACAAATAGACCGTGGTGTGCGTATGACTGAAGTTTTAAAACAAGGTCAATACCAACCAATGTCAGTAG
Source organism: uncultured Acidaminococcales bacterium (assembly GCA_964551985.1). Classification (GTDB taxonomy): domain Bacteria; phylum Bacillota; class Negativicutes; order Acidaminococcales; family JAISLQ01; genus CAZKFG01. Next base: position 13,880 of record CAZKFG010000002.1, on the reverse strand, counting down.
ACCAACAAGTAATCATTCTTTATGTAGCAACAAATGGTTATCTTGATGATACACAAGTATCGGATATTGCAAGATTTGAAAAAGAATTTTTGAACTTTATCCGTGCAAGCTATCCGGAAATCGGTAAAGCGATTGTTGAAACAAAAGCTATTTCTGCTGAAATAGAAGTAAGCTTGAAAAAAGCAATAGCCGAATTTAAAGATATGTTTGGTGGCGACAAAGCTGGCAATACTAGCGAATCGAGGTGATAGGCTGTGGCAACTTCACGCGAGATTCGGCAAAGGATTAAAAGCGTTAAAAATATCCAGCATATTACCAAAGCGATGAAAATGGTTGCGGCAGCACGTCTTCGTCGTGCACAAGAGCGAGCTGCATCAAGCAAACCTTTTGCACAAAAAATCAAACAAATGTTAGCAAATGTTGTTGCGGCGCAAAAAGAAGTGATTCATCCTTTATTGGAAAAAAGAGAAGTGAAAAATGTAGGCTATTATGTTGTTACAGCTGATAAAGGGCTTGCAGGTTCATATAATTCTAATGTTATAAAATTAGCAGTATCAGAAATTAGTAATAGCCAAGATTGCAAATTAATAACACTAGGGCGTAAAGGCAAAGATTATTTCACAAGGCGTAACTATAAAATAGAAGAAACATTTGAGGGTTTTTCGGAGAATCCACAATACACTAACGCTATGGAAATAGCAAGATCTATGACGGCAAGATACATATCTGGCGAACTTGATGAAATCAACATAGTTTATACAAATTTTTATTCTGCACTAAAGCAAATTCCAGAAGTAATAAAAGTCCTTCCTGTTGAGCCACCGGAACAACAAGTAGACCAAACAGCGAAACAAGAAGATTATATTTTTGAACCATCGGCAGAACAAACATTAGGATTGCTAATACCTAGATATTTAGAAACTGTAATTTATGCAACATTAATTCAATCAGCAGCAAGTGAATTAGGTTCAAGAATGACTGCAATGAGTGCGGCAACAGATAACTCATCGGAAGTTATTGCAAAACTTACGCTATCTTACAACAAAATCCGTCAAGCTGGCATAACTCGCGAAATATCCGAGATTGTTGGCGGAGCAGAAGCATTAAAATAGCACGAAGGAGGAAAAAGTTTGAGTACTGGCAAAGTAGTGCAAATAGTAGGTCCAGTTGTAGATATAGCCTTTCCAGCTGGACAATTACCTGCTATCTTAAACGCAGTAAAAATAACAGGCCAAGCAGGCAAAGAAAACTTGCAAATTAACCTTACAGCCGAAGTTATGCAACATATCGGCGAAGACACTGTCCGTGCTGTTGCGATGTCATCAACAGACGGTGTTGTGCGTGGAATGCAAGCAGAAGATACAGGCGCTCCTATAAAAGTTCCTGTAGGTGAAGGTACGCTAGGTCGTGTATTTAACGTACTTGGCGAACCAGTTGACCATATAGATGCAAAAATAGAGGCTAAGGATTTTTGGCCGATACATAGACCAGCTCCTAACTTCGAAGATCAAGCTACAAGCACAAAAATACTTGAAACAGGTATAAAAGTTGTCGACCTTATAGCTCCATACGCACTTGGCGGTAAAATTGGACTATTTGGTGGTGCTGGTGTTGGTAAAACAGTTTTGATCCAAGAACTTATTCGCAACATTGCCACAGAACACGGTGGATACTCTGTTTTTGCTGGCGTTGGTGAACGTACTCGTGAAGGTAACGACCTTTGGGAAGAAATGAAAGAATCAGGCGTTATTGATAAAACAGCACTTGTATATGGACAAATGAACGAGCCGCCAGGGGCTCGTATGAGAGTTGGTCTATCAGGACTTACAATGGCAGAATATTTCCGTGATGTTGGCGGACAAGATGTGCTTTTGTTTGTTGATAATATTTTCCGCTTTATCCAAGCGGGTTCTGAAGTGTCCGCACTTTTGGGACGTATGCCATCAGCCGTTGGTTACCAACCAACATTAGGTACTGACGTAGGTGCACTGCAAGAACGTATTACATCAACAAAAACAGGTTCTATCACATCTGTACAAGCTGTATATGTTCCAGCGGACGATTTGACAGATCCAGCGCCGGCAGCGACATTTGCACATCTTGATGCAACAACAGTTTTATCAAGGCAAATAGCAGAACTTGCTATATATCCTGCTGTGGATCCACTAGATTCTACAAGCAGAATATTAGATCCATTAGTTATCGGTCAAGAACACTATGACGTAGCTCGTGGTGTACAAAAAATATTACAAAGGTATAAAGAATTACAAGATATTATTGCAATTTTAGGCATGGAAGAGCTTAGCGAAGACGATAAAGTCACTGTAGCTAGAGCAAGAAAAATCCAAAGATTTTTAAGCCAACCATTCTTTGTAGCAGAACAGTTTACAGGTACACCAGGACAATACGTACCACTGGCTGAAACAGTACGTGGATTTAAAGAGCTATTAAGCGGAAAACACGACGACCTGCCTGAAGGTGCATTTTATATGGTAGGAACAATAGATGATGCAGTGAAAAAGGCAAAGACCATGAAGGTGGATTGATTACATGGCAAAAAAAATAAAAGTAGAAATTGTTACCCCAAATAGTACAACACTATCTGGCGAATACAATATGGTAGTTGTTCGCACACTAGACGGAGAGATAGGCATTTTGCCAAATCATACCCCGTTGATTGGTACACTACTAGAGTGGCCAGTGAAGCTAAAACTAGATGGCGAAAAAGACACCTATGTAAGCGTAAGTGGTGGATTTATGGAAGTTCGTGATAACAAAATTACTATTCTGGCAACAACAGCAGAAATGCCTGAAAATATTGATATTTCTCGTGCTAATAAAGCAAAAGAGCGAGCTGAACAGCGTTTAGCTGAGGCTAATAAATATGATCAGGCAAGAGCGAATGCTGCCTTGAAAAGAGCCACAGGTCGCATAAAAACAGTAGAATTTAGTTCATAACCAAAAAGCCTGCTTAATTTTAAGCAGGCTTTTTTTCGTAAACTTAAAAAAATAACCAAAAGCACTTGTAAACAACAAAGAAAAAATGCTAAACTTAATAATTAAGACAAGCAACAGGAGGCATTGGTTTGGAAAAACTAATAATAACCGGTGGTAAAAAACTATATGGAACAATAAAAGTAAGTGGTGCTAAAAATGCAGTTTTACCAATAATTGCGGCATCAATATTACCATCTACACCAAGTAAATTAGAAGATGTCCCTCACTTAGATGACGTAAAAACAATAAGTGAGGTTTTAACATGTTTAGGATTGCCAATAATAACAGAAAAAAATGTTTTAAATATAGACAGTCGTGAAATAACATCCCATGAAGCTCCTTATGAACTTGTTCGCAAAATGAGAGCATCATTTTTGGTTATGGGACCACTACTTGCAAGGCTTGGCAAAGCTCGCATTTCACTGCCTGGTGGTTGTGCTATAGGGACAAGACCAATAGATATACATCTTAAAGGTTTTGAAGCGCTTGGAGCCAACATAGAACTGGGCAACGGTTATGTACAAGCAACAGCGCCTGTTGGTGGTCTTGTAGGGACAAAGATATATCTTGATTTTCCAAGCGTTGGTGCAACAGAAAATCTTATGATGGCGGCAGCTATGGCAAGAGGGCAGACAATTTTAGAAAATCCTGCTCAAGAACCAGAGATAGTTGATCTTGCCAATTATTTAAATGTTATGGGCGCGAGAGTGCGAGGTGCTGGGACAGCCCAAATACGCATAGATGGAGTATCAGAGCTTAAAGGTGTAACACACACTGTCATTCCAGATCGCATAGAAGCGGGAACATACATGATTGCAGTTGCTATGACTGGTGGTGATGTTTGGATAGATAATGTGCTAATCGAGCATCAAAAACCGCTTATTGCCAAACTAAAAGAAGCTGGAATAACAATTCAAGAAGATATAAAAGGTGTAAGGGTAATTGCAGAAGGCAGACCAAAAGCTATAGATATAAAAACTTTGCCTTATCCAGGCTTTCCTACAGATATGCAGGCACAGATAATGGCGCTTGCAGCGCTTGCTGATGGTACAAGTATGATAACAGAGACAGTATTTGAAAATCGTTTTATGCACGTTGTAGAACTCAATCGTATGGGAGCTAATATTAAAACAGAAGGTCGCACAGCAATTGTTGAAGGTGTAAAACAATTAGGTGGTGCTAGAGTGACCGCAACAGATTTGAGAGCAGGTGCTGCTATGGTAATCGCAGCTCTCGCTGCGACAGGGCAAACAGAAGTAAACGATATTTATCATATAGACAGAGGATATGAAAATTTGGTGGAAAAACTGCAAACTTTAGGTGCAGACATAAAAAGGTTAAAAGTATGATTGAATCGAGATGTGGAATTTTGTGCAACCAATGTGAGTACAAGGAACAAGTAGATTGTAAGGGTTGTATTAATATTGCAAAACCTTTTTGGGCGGATGTGTGCCCTGTTAAGTCCTGTTGTGAAAATAGAGAACATAGCAATTGTGTAGAGTGTAGTGAATTTGCTTGTGAAATATTAAATGAATTTGCCTATGATGAAAAACAAGGCGATAATGGTAAAAGAATAGAACAGTGTAAATTATGGCTAATTAAATAATGTTTTTTGCTACTTGTAAAAAATAAAGTAATAAGAACAAGACACTACTAAATATAGTGTCTTGTTCTTATTAGCAATTACTATATGCAGTTTTTTTCATTTTATTTAAAATATTGTTGGAAAAAGACAAATTTTAGTGTAAAATATATATGTATAAATAAAATGGTGGCAGTGTCTGTAAAAATAAAAAAGTATATTATTTTGATAAAGTAGAGGGTTGTTTGATGTTTTCAAGTTTGGACATAGGTATTGATTTAGGTACAGCTAATGTTATAGTTTTTATTAAAAATAAAGGTATTGTACTTAACGCTCCATCTGTTGTTGCTGTCGACAAAGAAACTGGTAAAATTGTAGCTGTGGGCAATGAAGCAAAAAGAATGCTTGGCAGAACACCTGGGAATATTGTGGCGATAAGACCTCTTCGTGATGGTGTTATTGCCGATTACGACAAAACAGAGAAAATGCTTAGTTATTTTATTCAAAAGGTAGCTGGCAAAAGTTGGCTTTTTAAACCAAGAATTATGATTTGTGTACCATCTGGTGTTACTGATGTTGAAAAAAGAGCTGTTTTAGAGGCTGCTATGCAGGCTGGTGCTTCTAAAGCGTATTTAATAGAAGAACCATTAGCCGCAGCGCTTGGAGCAGGTCTTGATGTTTCTGAACCTAGTGGCTCTATGGTTGTTGATATTGGTGGCGGCACTATGGATATAGCTGTTCTAAGTTTAGGAGGCATTGTTGTCAGCGATTCAATTAGGGTTGCTGGTGATACTCTTGATGAAGCTATAATAAAGTATGTTAGAAAAGAACATAGTATTTTAATTGGTGAGCGAACTGCTGAAGATATCAAAATCAACATAGCTACTGTTCACCCTAAGGGTTTTAATTTGCAGATGGATGTCAGAGGTCGTGATTTGATTTCTGGACTGCCAAAAGTTATTAAAATCACATCAAGTCAAATGATGGAAGCGTTGTCTGAACCGGTATCATTGATTATAGATTGTGTTAAAGGTGTTTTAGAGAAAACGCCACCAGAACTTGCAGCAGATATTGTTGACAAAGGTATTGTTTTAACTGGTGGTGGTGGGCTACTAAATGGACTTGATTTGTTACTTACAGAACATACAGGAATTTCGGTATTTATTGCACAAGACCCACTAAACTGTGTTGCGAACGGTACTGGAAAAGCACTCAATAGTTTAGATAAATTGAAAGACGGTTTGACTAAAATGCAACCGCCAAAATTTCGATAATAATATTATAGAGAGGAAGATTTGATTTGAATAGAGGCATTTATTCTTCTGCTAGTGGTATGATGACCGAGATGGTTCGTACTGATACTATTGCTAATAACTTGGCAAACTGTAATACTGTGGGCTATAAAAAAGATGTTAATGTCAGTGAGCCTTTTGAAAAAATGTTGATTGAGAGAATTAACGATGGTCAAAACCCAGCACCTAAAATTGGTTATCTTGGCACTGGCGCAGGTCCGCGTGAAAATTATGTTGTGCATCAGATGGGCGGAATGATAGAAACTGGTAATCCGCTTAATGTAGCTATTGCAGGCAAGGGTTATTTTAGTGTACAAACACCAAATGGTGTAAGGTATACACGCAATGGTTCTTTTACTTTAAACAACAACGGTCAAATCGTTACTACTGATGGGTATCCAGTTCTAGGCACTGGTGGTACGCCTATAACTGTTTTGGACAATCAACCTATAAATATTAATGCTAATGGTCAGGTTTATAATGGTGCTCAAGAAATAGGGCAATTGGGACTTGTTGATGTTGAAAATACTAGGTTTTTACGCAAAGAAGAAGGGGTATTTTTTCGTTTGGATAACCAAACAGCATTAAGACAATTTAATGGTAGATTAAATAGTGGTTTTTTAGAAGCATCTAACGTCAATGTCATCGAAGAGATGGTTAATCTTATTGCAAGCTATAGAGCTTATGAAATTAACTCTAAAGGCGTGCAGTCGCATGACCAACTAAATGATAAAGCAGTTAATGATGTGAGTCGATTATAATTTAAGGTGGACCTTTTTTGGAGCCTTAGGTCTTGTTGACTGACTGATACAAGACTAATATTTTTAAAGGAGTTTTTAGTTATGATGAGAAGCCTTTGGACTGCTGGCACAGGCATGAAAGGTCAGCAAATCAACCTAGATGTTGTATCTAATAATATTGCTAACGTTAATACTACTGGTTTTAAAAAATATCGTGTAGACTTTCAAGATCTAGTTTATCAGTCTTTGCGCACTGCTGGTGCGCCAACTGGGGCAGACAACAATATGGTTCCAACAGGCATTGATTTAGGACATGGTACAAAAGTTGCTGCAACACAAAGAGTTTATATACAAGGACCTTTCCAAGAAACTGGTAATGACCTTGATATTTGTATCCAAAAAGACGGATTTTTTCAAATAACTATGCCAGATGGAACTATAGCCTACACTAGAGATGGTTCATTTAAAAAAGACGAGACAGGTAGATTGGTTACTTCTGATGGCTATGTTTTAGAACCTGCAATCACAATACCAGAAGGTGCAACTGCAATAACAATATCACCAGATGGCAGAGTGTCGGTTTCTATGCCTGGTCAAAACCAACCTGATGAAATAGGTCAGATTCAACTTGCAAGATTTATCAACCCAGCTGGACTTGAGGCCTTAGGACAAAATTTATATGTAGAAACTGCAGCATCAGGTCAACCTGTTGTTGGCAATCCTGGAGAAGAAGGCGCAGGAACTTTGGTACAAAGATATCTAGAAATGTCTAATGTGCAGCTTGTTGAAGAAATGGTCAATATGATTGTTTGTCAAAGGGCCTATGAGATAAATGGTAAAGCAATCACAACAAGTGATGAGATGCTCCAAACGGCTGTTGGCTTAAAACGATAATGTTTATTAGAGCGCTTGCTTTAGTTTTTTGTATTTTTTTGTCACCGCTTACAGTTAATGCTAATGTTAACCAGCAATCACTGCCTTCTTTGTCTGTTCTTGCTACAGCACAAGAACTTGTGGAAAATATGCTAGATAGAAGTGATGGTTCAGAATATGTAGTAGAGAGCTTAACGAGGCTACCTGACAACATTTTGTTACCAGCTGGTTTTATCGAAATGCAACCACAACTCGTTGGTAAATTACGTTACGGTGTACCTATCCAAGTTAGGGTATCTGTAAAAGTCAATAGTATGCCACAGATGAATTTGATTACATTGTGGCGGATAAAAAAAGTTGCTGATGTTGTAGTTACGCTAAGAGATTTACCTACAAGAACTACTATTACTGCTGCGGATATAGCTTTTGAACGAAGAGAAATTATTAACATTGACGAAGCTATTTTTGATGAAAGTAGTATCATTGGGCTAGAAACAAGAAGACCAATTACAGCAAGAACTATTTTGAGCAAATCAATGTTTGGTAAACCACAGCTTATAAAAACGGGTGATAATATAACTATTATCAGCACTTCTGGCACAGTTGTTGTAAAAGTAAATGGTCAAGCCTTGCAAGGTGGGGCTGTTGGGGATATCATAAGAGTTCGCAATCTTAGCTCGGGCAAGGGTTTGCTTGGTAGGGTTGTTGATGAAAATACAGTTATTATAACAAATGTTACTAGATAACATTAGGTGGTGTTTTTATGAATAAGATAATTTTTTCACTAATATTGACTTTCTTACTGGCACTTCAACCAGTAATTTGTAGTGCAGAGTCTTTATGGCAGTCAAACAAACGATCTTCAATATATCAAGATGTTAAAGCAAGAAATGTTGGCGATGTTCTGACAATAATCATTTCAGAAAATTCTAATGCTACAAGAAGTGGTTCAGCAAATAATGGCAAAAATGCCAATGTTAATGTTGGTGCGGGATCTGGTTCGTTGCTAGGCTGGCTAACCGCGCATGGCGCTGAAATGTCAGACAGCTTTAAAGCATCTGGTAATATTACAAATACTAACAGATTTACAGCGAACATAACAGTGCAAATTGTCGGTGTGCAGCCAAACGGTAATCTACTTTTATCTGGCACGCAGTCAATAAAGCAAAATAAAGACCTACAAACAATTACAATTACAGGCGAAGTCAGACCAGAGGATATTTCAAGTAATAATACAGTGCTGTCAACATATGTCGCTAATGCTCAAATTGTTATATCAGGTAAAGGTCCTATAATGAGCAAACAAAGACAAGGAATATTGACTCAAGTATTAAATTTCCTCTTTTAAGGAGCGTTTTACGTGAAAATATTTACATTAATAATAACGTTAATGCTTGTTTTTTCAATTCCTTTTGATGTACAAGCTGCTAGAATAAAAGATATAGCCAAAGTAGCTGGTGTAAGAGATAACCAGCTTTATGGTTATGGAATAATAGTTGGTTTAAACGGTACAGGCGATTCTACTAAAAGTGATTTTACAATTAACTCCATTGTTAATATGATGAGAAACTTTGGTATTACTGTAAGTTTAAACAATGTAAAACCTAAAAATGTTGCAGCAGTTATGGTTACTGCAAAATTGCCTGCTTTTGCAAAACCAGGTGATACAATTGATGTAAACGTGTCTTCAATGGGAGATGCTAAAAGTATTCAAGGCGGAGTGTTACTGCAAACACCGCTACAAGCTGCTAATGGTGAAGTTTATGCAGTAGCGCAAGGACCTGTTTCTATAGGTGGATATGTTGCCTCTAGTGGCGGTGCTAGCCAGCAAAAAAACTTTCCTACAGCTGGTATGCTTCCTAGTGGTGCTATAGTTGAGCGTGGCACAACAACAAATTTATCACCAGATGGTTATATAAGACTATCTTTAAATAATCCTGATTTTACTACTGCTAATAGAATAGCAGAGAGAATAAATGCTAATTTTGGCTCTATTGCAACTGCTGATGATGCGGGTACAGTGAGCATTGCAACTTCAGCTAGATCAGATGTTGTAAGCTTTATTTCTAACATTGAAGAGTTGTCTGTTGATCCTGACCAAGCCGCAAAAGTTGTTTTAAATGAACGGACTGGAACTGTTGTAATGGGTGGCAATGTTGGTATAAGTGAAGTAGCTGTATCGCAAGGTGGACTTACGGTTACGATAACTAAAGATGTTAATGTTGTTCAACCAAATCCACTTGCACAAGGTAACACTGTTGTTACCCAAAATAACAATGTTGACGTCAAAGAGGACAAAGTCAACCTGATTGTTTTGCCTGCTTCAGCAAAAGTAAGTGATGTAGTATCAGCATTAAATTCAGCAGGTGCGACACCGCGTGATATAATGTCTATTTTACAAGCAATACAAGCAGCAGGAGCACTGCAAGCTACAATAGAGATGATTTAAGGAGACTTTATGAGCAATATATTTTCTTCTAGCTTTGGTGGTATGAAGGTAACCCCTTCTGCTACAAGTCAAGCCAACATAATAAAAGGTCAAGCTAGCATGCAAGAGCAAAAAGACACAGCTTTCGCCGATAAATTAAAAAAAGCACAGGAAAAAGCAACTGAACTTAACTCTTCTACAAACCCTAAGGACCCAAACGAACAGAAAAAATTGCGTGAAGCTTGTCAAGAATTAGAGTCTGTATTTTTAAATATGATGCTTGGCAAAATGCGAGATACAATTCCCGAGAGAACTCTCTTTCCTAAAAGTAGTGGCGAAAAAATGATGCAATCAATGCTAGATGTCGAATTAACAAGAGTAATGGCAAAAGGAAAAGGCATGGGTCTTGCAGATATGTTGTATAAACAGCTTTCTAATCCTGGAGTTAAAAGTGTCGACAAATAAAATAATCTGAAACTATAGACACAACTTACAATAGTTGTGTCTATATCAATAAGAAAGGTCTTTTTTGTAATGCAAAGTAAAATAATAGCTATAATATTATTTGCCTTTTTATATATCTTCCCTGCAACAAGTGCCCAAGCAGCTTTAATAGCAACACAAATACGTTATAGCGATTCAGCCGAAAAAACTCGAATAGTTGTCGATATTAATGAAAATATTAATCTTATAAATAAAGATGGATTTACAGACCGCATAGCTGTAGAGTTAGGCAAAGGTACAGTTAATAAAAATCTAAAAAATATAATATTATCAAACAGCCTAGTTAAACAAGCAAAAATTTTTACAGTTAATAAAGATCAGTTAATTCTTGATATTATGCTAGATACTAAAGCACAGTACAATGCTTTTATATTAAAAAACCCTTGGCGGTTGGTAGTTGATATACTAAAAGAGTATGATATAAAAGAAGAAAGCCAGATAGAACAAGGTCTAACATATACGCTTAATCAAAAAAGAAAAAATGGTCGAGTTATTAAAGCTCATTATTTGACGATAAAAAGAGACAAGTGGCAGATAAAACCGATTATGGCTAATGATAGCATACTTACAAGAAGCTCTTTGACAAACATGTCAAAAAGCAGTAAAGCGATTGCACTTATAAATGCATCGTATTTTGGTCAAGAAGGTTGGGTAATTGGTAACTGTAAAATAGATAATCAGTTTGTTGGTATCGAACATCAATTAAGGACGGCTCTTCTTATTTACGCAAATAATGAAGCAGACTTTAATTTGATAAACTATACAGGGCAAATACAGTTGCCTAGTGGTAAAGCTCTTGATATAAAAGGTGTAAACCGTGTAAGGGCAGTAGATGATTTGGTTTTATATCAAAGCGAATTTGCTAAAAGCACAGGTACAAATCAATATGGTTGTGAGATATTGATTGACAAAACTGGTAAAGTTTTGGACATCAACTTTGCGGGAAATACAACGCTTGCAAAAGATCAATTTGTCATATCAGGACATGGTATAATGGCAAATGCTTTGTCGCAAATAAAAATTGGCGATAAGATAATCTTAAAACAATCTTTGGGTGAAAAAGCAGATAAAGCTAAACACGTTTTGGGAGCAGGTCCGAGACTTATTGAAAATGATATAATAGTAACAGGAGAAAATAAAGAAAACTTTTTGCCAGATATTTTTAATGGCAGAGCACCAAGGACTGCTGTAGGTATTAATAAGCAAGGTGACATTATTTTTTATGTTGCCGATGGCAGAAGTAAAGAAAGTATAGGTCTTACATTATTAGAGCTAGCGCAAGAGCTCAAGGCTATGGGCGTAGTAAATGCTATGAATTTAGATGGTGGCGGCTCTAGCCAGATGGTCATAAAAGGTAAGACTATAAACAATCCATCAGATGGAAAAGAGCGTAATTTAGCAACAGCTTTAGGTGTTTTTCAGCGTTGACTTGCTAAATTAACATAAGGTTTAGTATAATTAAATAGTAAGAGGTGATAAAGTTGTTAAAGAAAAAAAATATAATTATATTATGCTTATTATTTTTGTTAGGTTTAAATACTGCCATGGCAAATGCAGTAGTAGATCATACAAGTATTTTAAATGGAAAAGTTATAAGTAGAAATTTAGTGCAAGTTGGACAAACTGTTAGCGAAGGACAGGTGCTTTTGTATGTAGAAGGGTTATCGGGTTCTGCGCCTGCGGCAAGAGCTAAAATAAATGGTACAGTGCAAGCTGTGCTTGTAAAACCTGGTGACACAATTAAAAGTGGTCAAGTAGTTGTAAAAATAAAATCTTAAAAAACTTTTAACGTAGCCGATAATGCCTAGAGTTATCGGCTATTGTATATAATTATTATATGAAAACAAAGAGAAGAGGTACTAAATGAAAATGCACAAAGCAATACTTACCCTTGTTTTTTTTGTAGCAACTTTTTTTTGCGCTAAAATATCTTTTGCAGCATTGCCAGAAATTATTAAACCTGAACAGCTGACAAAAGGAATGAGAGGAATTGCTAAAACGGTCATTCAAGGGACAAAAATTGAGCAGTTTGATGTTGAAGTAATCGGAGTTATGAAAAATTCTGGTAGCACTGGCGGAGACCTTATTTTGGTTAGAGCTTCTGGTGATGTAATTGATAGATCTGGTGGTATAGCACAAGGGATGAGTGGTAGTCCAGTGTTTTTTGATGGTAAACTAGCAGGAGCTGTGGCGTTTGGCTGGGCGTTGTCTGATCCGAATATATGTATGTTAACTCCAATTGAACAAATGCTTGATATTTCTCAAGAAATGAATAAAGAATTTGTAAAAGAACAAAAATTAAAGCAAGAACAAATAAATAGAAAAACTAAAGAACAACTCAGTCATTTTCGTAGCCCAAAAGATACAAAAGATGAAAACCTCAAAGAAATAAAACAGTCAGATTATACTGTAGATTATCCAGCAGAGGATAAAAAAGATTTGCAACCCAAAAGTAGCCTTTTAAACTTACTGCCTAAAAATACGCCTATAATGGTAACGGGTTTTAGTGAACAAGGTCTTAGCATACTAAAAGAAGGCTTGAAAGAATTTAATTTAGTACCATATTCTGTGGGTACAGTTCCTTATGGTATGGCAGATATTGCTTTAGAACCGGGTAGTGCTCTTAGTGTAGGACTAATAAACGGTGATATCAGTATGAGTGTTATGGGTACTGTAACATGGGTAGATGGTGATAATGTTATTGCTTTTGGGCATCCATTTACTAAGCGTGGTAGTGTAAATTATTTTATGAGCAATGCCTATACATTTACAACAATAAGTTCAATAAAAAGTGCTTTTAAAGTTGGTGCGCCAGGTAAGCTTTTGGGTGTTGGTTTGCAAGATAGAGGTTCTGGTATTGCCGGGAAATTAAATTATTATCCCAAAATTGCGCCAATGATTATTAGTATAGCGGACGAAAATACTAATATATCTACAAATAATACTGTACAAATTGTTCAAGATGATATGTTTTCACCTTATTTAGCTTATGCATCTATTGTTAGTTTTATTGATAGAACAATTGATAGACAAGGTGAGGGAACGGCTAAAGTTACTTTTACAATAAGAGCGCAAGATTTGCCTCGTGGAGAACAAATTCAGCGTTCAAACATGTTTTATAGTGCTAACAATATAAGTGAAGTTGCAGCAAGTGAAGTTGCAATGGCTGTAAATCTTTTGTCAAAAAATCGGTTTCAACAAGTGAATTTAACTGATATAAATGTGCAAGTAGAAATAACACAGCAAAGAAATACCGCAACAATCTTATCGGCAACTCCGCTTGTAAAAAATGCTAAGCCTGGTGATACTGTGGCAATACAAGTAACTTTGCAACCATATAGAGGTCAAAATGTAACCAAAATAGCTCAGTTTGTTGTGCCAGAAAATCAAAAAGAAGGAGATATGAAGCTGTCCATTCGCGGTGGTACTTCGCTTACTTCTTTGCAAAGGATGGTAAATCAACA
>CAZKFG010000001.1:0-134342 GCA_964551985.1 uncultured Acidaminococcales bacterium | reverse complement strand
ATAGTAACCTCCATTTGACCCTATTTTACTATAAAACAGAAATAGTGTCAAATCAAAGTCGGCTTATAAAGCCGATATCAACTTCATACTAATAAAAAAATACAGTAAAAATGCTTATGTACAACTAGTAGTATATTAAGTATGCAATAAAGAAAAGAGATGCTTTTATGTTAAGTAAAAAAGAAAATAATAATTATTTACAAATTGTACTGTTGTGTTTTCTCTTTTTCTTTTTAAATCAGCATAATTTAATTGCGGCAGAGCTAATTAGAATTGATATTTTATCTGTAAATGATTTTCACGGATCACTAATTCAAAAAAGTAATGTTCCGGGTGGTGCTAAACTTTCTGGATTTATTAAAGATTTGCGTACGCAAAATCCCAATGGCACGATAGTTGTTAGTGCAGGAGATATGTTCCAAGGAACTGTTAGGTCAAACATTTTACAAGGACAGCCTGTTGTGAAAATGATGAACGAAATAAAATTTACAGCTATGGCTATTGGAAATCATGAATTTGATTGGGGAATGGATAGCTTATATAAAAATATCAAGATTGCTAATTTTCCTATGCTTTCGGCAAATATTGTAGACAAGCAAACAGGTAATACTGCAAACTTTGCTCTACCCTATACAATAGCTAATGTAAACGGTGTAAAGGTAGGGATTGTTGGCTTGACAACACCTCAGAGTAAATATACTACAAACATTAAAGTTATTTCGCAATATGATTTTTTGCCACCAAAAGAAGCGGTAAAAAATGTTTATCAAGAGCTAAAAGCTAAAGGCGTACAAGTTATAATTCTTTTGGGGCATTTAGATTACTATTTTATAAACGATCAAGCTCAAGGTGAAGCAGTAGAACTTATTGACGAACTTTATAATACGCAATATAAAGTAGATGCTGTAATATCTGGTCATAGTCATAAATTGGCAAAAATAAAAAGACATAACATACCTTTAGTGCAAGCTGCTTCTAATGGACGCTATGTCGGAAGAGTTACTCTTTATTTTTCTAAAGATGAAAATAAAATTGTCAATAGTGAAGTAGATGTTTTAGCCGTTCCTTCAAATCAATCTCCAGACAGACAAGTGGAAAAAATTATAAACAGCTCAGCTGCATTAGCAAAGCCAATTGAAAATAAAATTATTGGCAGAACAATTGGTCTTGAGCATAACCGATACATTATATCACCGCTTGGCATGTGGATTAATGATTGTTTAAGAAAAAAAGTAGAGGCAAAAGTTAGTTTTTATAATAGTGGTGGAGTGAGAAAATCTTTGAAAAAAGGTGATATCACACTCGGAGATATGTACGAAATTATTCCTTTTGATAATACTATTGTAACAATGGATTTGACAGGTAAGCAAATAATAGATTTGCTGGAATTTGGTCTGACAAATAAATTGGGCTTTTTACAATACTCTGGCTTGAATGTTATTTATGATAAAAGTAAATTAAAAAGCTCAAAGATAATTACAATAAATTTTTCAAATGGAGAATCAATAATTAAAGATAAATTATACAAAATATGTACAAATGACTTTCTTGCTGATGGTGGAGACGGTTTTACTGTTTTTACACAAGGGAAAAATATAATTAATACAAATATTTTTGTAAGAGACGTTTTAGTTGAGAAAATAAAAAGTGTGGGTACTGTTATATTTAAAATAGACAATAGATTACAAACAAAAAAATTGGCAGATGCGGCATAAAAACATTAAAAGTTTTTTTACTTTATACCGTTACGATGTTCCATTATAATAGTATTTTGCCATTCGCCTAAAGCGTCTCTACTAATTTTTTCTCTAAATCCAACAATGCGAAAACCGCATTTTGGGTGTAGTTTGATACTAGCAGTGTTAGACTCAATAATGCTTGATTGGATTGTCTAAAAACCTTCTTTTTCGGACTCTTGTAATACTTTTTCTAAAAGTGCACTGCCGAAACCTTGTTTTTTCGCTTTGTTGTCAACATAAATACTTAATTCGGCTACTCCAGAGTAAGTACAGCAGCTAAATGTTGATGATAAAGCAACCCAACCAACAATTTTATTTTGTATGCGAGCGACAAAACGGCAAGTGTTTATGTGTTCATTATTCCATTTTTCAAATGTTGGGCAAGTTGTTTGGAATGTGGCTATATTTGTTTGAATGCCTTGCTGATATATATTCATTATGGCAGAAAAATCGTTGTTTTTCATTTTTTCAATAAAAATTTTCATTGTCTTAAATCTTCCGATAATGAGAATAATAATTATTTAAAACAATTATTACATACAATTAAAAATATTTAAAGTATATAAATTACAAGGAAAATAGTTTTTATTGCTTTTTGTTTTGTAAATAAGTTAAAATTAATATAAGGTTTTTAAAAATAAAGGAGGTTTTGGCATGATAAGAGTATTTTTGTGTTTTTTATTAATGTTTATTTGCACAACTTCTGTTCTTGCGCAAGAACAATCAACAACTAAAACTAAAGCTAAAAGTTCAATATCTGAGCATGAAAGACGTGGTATAGCAGAAAAAGAATTGATAAATTGGGAGAACGAGCTTGCTAATGTCGCTAAAGTTGTCAAAGCGCAACTAAAATTTGAAGAAGATAAAAAACTGATTGACGATTATGTTAGTAATTGTAAAAGTTTTGCTAAAGCGACAAGTACAGTGGATTTTTTAAGATTTGCAAATCTTGATATGACACCAGGTAAAAATAGAAATTATGGAACAGGTGCACCAGCATCTTTAATGAGAGAGGAAGCAAAAGTTTACAGGCAGTCAACTATGTATTTGATAAAAATTTATAAAGATTTGACATCAAAAGACTATGAATTTGTTTTTGTGCCAAAACCGGAGAAGAAAACAGCTGCTAAGCCGGTTGCTAAAAATACAATAAAACAATAGTATAATTATATTGTATATAATTAAAATGAAAAAGTAGCTAAAAGCTACTTTTTTTATTATTATAAAGAGCAAAATGTATTGCATAAAGAGATATTTTTATATAATATTGTAGTGTAAATTGAAATATAAAGGTGGTTTAAAAAGTGCTGTTTGAAAAAACTGAAACAGTCATTATTGTTGGCTGTGGACGACTTGGCTCAAATATTGCTGGCTCACTTTCTGCACAAGGTTTTAATGTTACCATATTAGACCTTGATGAAGAAGTTTTTCGTAAATTACCAGATGCTTTTTCTGGCTATGAACTAGTTGGTGATGGTACTGACATAGATACATTAGAGCAAATTGGTATAAGAGAGGCAAATATACTGCTTGCTTTGACAGAAAGTGATAATATAAATAGTTTTATTGCCCAGATTGCCAGCCGTATTTTTAACGTGCCTAAAGTGTTTGTACGTTTTAATGATCCAGAAAAAGAACAAATTATCAAAGATTTTAATATTAATGTTATTTATCCTTTTAGGTTATCTATAAGTGAGTTTGAAAGATTGAGTAACTTGAAGGTAACAGAGGTGGTAAAATGAAAATTGCATTAATTGGCGGTAGGCACAAAGCGGAATTTTTGATAGATCTACTTTTACGTAAAAATCATAAGGTTGTCGTTGTAAATAATGATGAAAAGCATTGTGAGCATATTGCTGCCAAACATGCAGTAACTGTGTATTTTGGTGATGGTTGTAAAAACTATGTTCTAGAAGATGCACAAATACAAGATTTTGACATTTTAATTGCACTTACATCAAGTGACGCTGATAATTTATGGATTTGTCAAACGGCAAAAAAACTTTTTAATGTAAAAAGAGCTGTTTGCACAGTATCCAATCCAAAAAATGTGGAAATTTTCAAAAGTCTAGGTGTAAACACAGTTATTAGTGCTACATATATGTTAGCGCAATTTATCGAACAAGCGTCAACAGTAGAAAATTTAGTTAAAACTTTATCTATTGCGGATAATCAAGTTTTAATAAGTGAAGTTTTGGTTGAAAATAATTACCCTGTTGTGGGCAAAAAAGTTTTTGAGATAAATTTTCCGCCAAATGTAATTATAAGCTGTTTAATAAGAAATGTTGATGTTATAATTCCTAATGGTCAAACTATTATTTTAACTCACGACAAGCTACTTATAATCTCAGCACCACAAAATCAACAAGAAGCAATATTTGCAGTTACAGGGGTAAGTACAGATGAGTGAAATTAGAATAAAGCCAGTAGAAGGTTATCGGCTAATAGCAGGATATCTTGGCTATATTACGATGCTTGTCGCATTCATTATCCTTTTGATGCTTTTAACGTTAGTTTTTTATCCACAAGAAGTAGATAATGCTAAATATTTTTTAATACCAGGAATTTCGGCATTAATTTTAGGCTATGCTTTGACTTTTTTAATCAAAGACAGAGATAAAGGACAATTGAAAAAGGGTCAAGATGCGGTCATTGTTGCTTTTTCATGGTTGATTGCAGTTGGTGTTTGTGCGCTTCCTTTTGTATTGACAGGACAATATAATTTTACGCAAGGTGTATTTGAGGCTACAAGTGGATTTTCAACAACCGGACTTAGTGTTGTCGATGTTGCTAGAGCGCCTAAAATCTTTTTAATGTATCGCAGTAGTTTGCAGTTTTTTGGAGGAATTGGTCTTGTTTTAGTTATGATGTCAGTCTTATCTGATGTTTATGGTATGAGGCTATACAATGCTGAAGGACATTTTGACAAATTATTGCCTAATCTTATATCTTCAGTAAGACTTATTATGGCTATATATTCTGGTTATATTGTAAGTGGTATGGCTTTATATATTCTTTTTGGTATGCATCCTTTTGATGCTCTAAATCATGCTATTGCTGCTGTTGCCACAGGTGGATTTTCAACAAAACCCGAAAGTATTGGCTTTTATAATAGCGTGCCAATAGATATTGTGACAATTGTGCTGATGTTACTTGGAAATACAAATTTTTTAGTTCATTTACTCCTTATAAAAGGTAAATTCAAAGCTTGTTTTGAGCATTGTGAAATTAAGTTTGTAATAGTATTTTTAGCAATAACATGCCCTTTATTTGCTTTTTTATTTATGTATATAACTTTAACAAGTTTTCCGGAAAGCTTTAGAATTGCCACTTTTCAAATGGTATCTGCTTTAACTGGCACAGGCTTTCAAACTATAAAGAGTTTTAATGGACTAAACAGTTCTTTAATGTTTTTGCTTATTTTAGCGATGGTTTTAGGTGGTGGCGCAGGCTCTACTGCTGGTGGCATAAAACAATATAGAGTATATTTGATTTTTAAACAATTTTATTGGACTATACGAGATATGATGTCGCATAAAAGGCTTATTAGAGTAGATAGTATAAATCGTTTTGGTAAAACAGAAATTGTAACAGAAAAGACTAAAAAAGACGTAAGTATTTTTGCGTTTACTTATATTGTTATTTTCTTTTTGGGTAGTTTTATTTTTAGTTTATTTGGATACTCTATAGAGCAATCAGCATTTGAATTTTCTAGCGCTTTTGGAACAGTTGGTTTATCTGTCGGAATTACAGGTTATAATGCTCATCCGATTATTCTTTGGACATCTATAATTGGAATGATAGTCGGAAGATTAGAAATATATGTAGTCTTTATAGCTATAATACGTTTGTCACAGGATTTATATAAAAAATATAATGTTTAGTATTTAAACTAGTAGATTAGAATAATAAAAAAGAAGCGATTATATAACCGCTTCTTTTTTATTATTCTTTTGTTAACATTTAAAAGAAATATTAGTAAACGTATAACTAAAGTTTGGCATTCTTATAAACTCTAATTGTTATTATATGCAATTAGATTATTTGAAAATGATTTATTTATCATCATCATCAAAATTATTTACTAGCAGCATTTTTAAAGCGTTTTTCTTATCTTTGTCCAATTTTTTAATAATATTAAATATTTCACTATCTTCACTTACACT
Source organism: uncultured Acidaminococcales bacterium (assembly GCA_964551985.1). Classification (GTDB taxonomy): domain Bacteria; phylum Bacillota; class Negativicutes; order Acidaminococcales; family JAISLQ01; genus CAZKFG01. The sequence goes on along the minus strand of CAZKFG010000001.1, from coordinate 128,437 downwards.
TAATGCTTTGGACATTGATAAATCATTTAAACTTTTTTGCTCGCTATCATTACCAAGTAACCAATCAACACTGATAGTGAACATGCGTGATATTTCTAGTAAAATATGCAATGGCGGTTCGTTAATACCATTTTCCCATCTAGAAATAGTTGGACGCTCGACTCCTAGAAATTCTGCTAGTTTCTCTTGGCTTATTTTATGTTTTTCTCTAATTTGCTTTAATCTAATCATATACACTCCCACTGATATTGTCTATTAAACGTACATTGAAAACAAGAACAAAAATAGCACAATTTTTGTTGACATAGTACTGAAAAAGTACTAAAATGAGTTTCAAAGAAGCTAATTATTACGAAAATGCTAGTTATATTAGGTATTTATAACAGCGCTAAAAGATGTTGAAAAAATAGATATATTTACAGATATCTTCATTAGTTTTTAGTTAGCAATATGTAATAATTATATAATGGTTTGTATATTTGTTCAAGTTTATAAGCACATTTTTTATTTTTAGAGGTTTTTATGAAAAATAATATTACGAAATTTTTTTATGGTGTTAATTTAGATGATAATAAAATAATAGAATTTAAAAACTCAGAATTTGTTTTTTCTAAAGAGCAAACATTTAAAAAACTTTTGCAAGCGAGTTTAAAATCAGGGTTACAAATACCACATAGTTTTACTATGTACGCTAATTTTCTTCCCAATTCATTGCAACTTTTATTTTATCATAATCAGGAAAAAATAGCTGTTTGTTATTGTTTTCAACAAGAGCAAGATCAAAACCAAAATAAAGGGCTTTTTAGTGATATAAAATTTCCGCAAGATGCGCAATACCCATGTTTTATGTTCAAAAAATTAATTTGTATTGATCAGAATAAATACGATTTTATATCTAAGTTATTACCGGTATTTGCTTTAGCATATTTTACTTGTAAAAAATGATATATTGTTTGTGTTAATAAAAGCCCAATTGCTATCTAGCAGACAGGCTTTTATTATTTTAATGTGTTATAATGCTCTGAATTGATTTTTATTTTTTGCTTTGTTGAATTAGCATAAACAATATCAATGTGCATTTGTTCATCTTTAGAAAAAAGTTTTATTGGAAATGCCCAAAGTTGGTCTGTATTTATGTTCAATGGACTAAAAATATTTTCAGGATTATAATATTTTTTAGCTAAAGGTAAATATTGCTTGTCTCCTTTAGTTATAACTATTTTTTCGATAGTGTTAGAATTTTTATCAGGCTTAGTATAAATCCAAACAACATCTTTATAGTTGAAAATATTGTTTATTGTTTCTTGTGATATGGAGGTATTGTTCTTGATTGTTTGAGAATAACTATAACATAGCAAAGAATATGGTGTAATTAAATAAGTTTTTGGTGTAGGTAGTTTATTTAAAATTTTCTCGTCAATATATGACTGTACTTCATTGTCACTAAGTGGATACATCAATAATTTTTTAGGATTTTCCTGATTTTTAGGATCCATAGCTTCTTGTTCTGCTCTCATATTGGATTTTTCACCAAGAAAAACTAAACTCGTAGTAGAAGTAATTCCTTTGTAAGAAGATAAATCAATAGTATTTTCAGCATCTTTTAACATCGACATAATTATTGTGTTATTGTTTCGTCTGGCAATTTGATAAGGAGTTAACCCATCAATTGTCTTTATATTGGCGTCAGCTTTGTTATCAAGCAAAAGTTTTGTCAAAGCTAAATTATTCGTTTCCACTGCATAAAAAAGAGCAGAACGACCTTGTTTGTTGCGGTGATTTACATCAGCACCTGCTTTAATAAGCATTTTAGCTATCGAAGTATCAGCAAACATTGAGGATGCCATAAGTGGGCTAAAACCAGTATCTTTGTTATAAGTATTAGGGTTAGCACCTTGTTTTAGAAAGTAAGCTACTTTGTTTGCATTACCAGTATTTGCGTGATAAAAAAGTGCATCATCATAATCTTTTTGAGCAAAAGCTGTTTGAGTAATGAAAAACATTAGTAGAAAAATAATAGTTTTTTTCAATATAAATCTCCTTTGCTATTTTATAGCCAAAGCAATTCATCAAGTTTTAAAAAATCATTTTTGCGTAAAAATTGTAATCTAAATAGCATTAGTTCTTTTGTTACACAAAAATGTTCGGCAAGATCGCAAATACTATGTATAGAATATTTTTCAATAGCAGTTTTTAGTTTGTTATAATCAATAAGATAAAATGCTGACCAGCGCAAGGCTTGAGTTTTTTTCTTAGGGTGCGAAATTTTCCAAAAGGGAAAATTTGCTGCGCAGTATAATTGCGTAGTGCTTGTAAAATGATGTCCTAGTTGTTCTGCCAAGATACAACGATGCAAATAAATGTCTTTGCAATCAAGCAGACTTTCATCTAAAGTAATTACGGAATTTTTATCATTAAAATAAATTCCTTTTATGTTTCCAGGCAGGTCATAGTACTTCAGTAGAATATTTTCTTTTTGTACAAGCTCATATAAATCTTGTATATCACTATTAGGGTGGACAATAGGTTTTACTTGCGCTAAAAGGGTCTGGAGCAGATAAATAATGCATTGAGTGTGTTCAAGTGATGGCATTTGACCGAAACTTACTTTTTTCATAAAATCTAGTATTGTATCATCACAATCATAATTATGCCGCAACTTTTCAATTTGATCAGCTTGTAATGTAGAATAAAAGTCGCCATTTTCAATGTGCCCTATTTCATGTAGATATGTTTTTTGATTTTGTTTTTTCGAGAGTCTAGAGTTTAAAAAAATTGTGTATGTTTCATCAACATTTTTACAAGTAAACCCCTTGACACTTGAAGGTAGATTTTTTAATACAACTTTAGCAATGTCCATTACTTTTGCAAGACCTTATAATGTTTATTTTGCAATAAAATCACATCCTTATATATTAATTTTACAAGGTGATTTATCACAATACAAGTATTTTTATGGAACCTTTTGTCTTTTAAAAGTATATATTTTAGTTTTTTAAACGCTCTAAGCGCTCTGTGGCATCGTTTATATATTCTTTTTGAGCATTAGAAGAGTTTTGCAAAAACAAATTAAAGCAGTCTATGGCTTGGTTTTTTAGCCCTAATTGTTCACTAGAGACTCCCTTATAGTAGTATGCTATTCGATTATTAGGATCTAGTGACAGTGATTTATCAAAATCGGCAATAGCTTTTTCGTTCTCATTTTGATTTTGATAACAAATACCACGTCTTAGATAAGCAACAGCATTGTTTGGTTCTAGCTGTATTGCCTTGGTAAAATCTGATATAGCTTCGTCATATATATATCGCCTTGCTAAAGCATTGCCACGCCACAAATAGTAAGTTGGATTGTTAGGATTAATATTTATAGCATCTGTTAACTCAGTTTCTGCTTGGTTATAAACACCTAAGTGACTGTAACATAACCCTTTTAAAAAATAAGCTTGAGCTGTAGGTCTTAAAATAATTGAATTTGAACATGCCTCAATTGCTGGGTTATATCGTCCACGAGCGATTTCAAAATTTGCTTCATCTAACCATTGCTCAGCGGTTTTTCCTTCGTATGTTTCTTGAGCATAAGTAGGAGTTGCTATTAATAGAAAAAAGCAGACAAATAATAAAAAGATTTTTTTCATATATTTATTCCTTTCTTTTCATAATACATGATATTGTTAGATAATATTATAGCATAATAAAAAAATTTCAGCAAAAAACCGTCTATAAAACAGACGGTTTTGCTTATTTATTTCCAGGGTACAATTATTTTTTCAAACATATGCAATATTTTTGTGAATATTACACCTAAGAAAGATAATATAATTACGCCAACCATCAGTTTTGTTGTCAGCATTAAATCGCCATAATGCAAAATCATAGCTCCTATTCCCTCACGAGCTGCAATCATCTCTGCGGCAACTAGCATTAAAAGCGACGTTCCGGCAGCTAGTTTTAATCCAGCAAAAACCATTGGCATTGAAGCTGGTAAAATAACTTTTTTCATTAGATTAAAGCCTTTGGTATTAAAGCTTACAGCTACTTTTATAAACAGTGAATCAATATTTTTAACACCAGCATAGGTATTTATAGCAACAGGGAAAAATACGCCAAGTGCTATGACAGTTACTTTTGACAATTCACCTATTCCAAGCCAAAGAATAATCAAAGGTAACAGCGCAATTTTAGGGATTGGATAAAGAGCATAAACTATAGGGGTACCTATTTTGTCTGCGAGTTTAGACATCCCTGTAACAAGTCCAACTATAATACCTAAAAGGCAACCAGTTACATAACCTATAATAATACGATAAAGACTAGCGTTTAAATTTGTAAATATTTCTCCGTTTGTTAGCATTACTATAAACTCAGAAAAAATACTAAGTGGTGAAGGTAAAAATAATTGTGAAACAATACCTATTCTACAAAATATTTCCCAAACTATAAACAAAGCAATTAAAAAGATGCTAAAAAGCCAAGGTGGATATTTTTTGTCCATAAAAGCTAAGCGATTTACAATAATCTGTCTATTCATTGTCTTCTACCTCTAATATGGCTTGCATTGCTTGATTTTTGATATCATTCCATATTCTATCCACATAAGAATTAAAAATAGTAGCATTTTCTGGTTTTGATCGTTCATCTCTTGGCATGTCTATAGATAAAATATTTGCTATTTTACCAGGTCTTCTCGACAATATAATAACTTTATCTGCTAGATGTACTGCTTCGGCTATATTGTGTGTTACGTAAAGAGTTGTGAGCTTAGTTTTTGTCCAAATATCAAGCAACTCTTCTTGCATTATCATACGAGTTTGGGCATCTAGAGCAGAAAACGGTTCATCCATTAACAATAAGTCTGGTTGCAAGCACAAAGCTCTTGCAATACCAACTCTTTGCTTCATACCGCCACTTAGCTGACTTGGCAAAGATTTTTCAAAGCCTTTTAGACCGACAAGTTCAATATAATAGTTTATTCTATCGGTTTTTTCGGCTTGAAAAATATTTAATTCTTCAATACCAAAAGCTATGTTATCATAGACATTACGCCAAGGGAAAAGCCCAATTTCTTGAAAGACTATACCGACAAGTGGTTGATGTTCTGGCATTAAATCATCAAAGTAAACCTGACCTTTGGTAGGGCTTAACAAGCCTCCAACAATGTTTAACAATGTCGATTTGCCGCAACCACTAGGTCCAACCAAAGCAATAAATTCTTGTGGGTTCACTGTAAGATTAATATCAGATAATGCACAGATAGTCTCTTTTTTGCTATTAATATATTCTTTACTAATATTTTCAATAACTAATTTCATGTGGTATAATACCTACTTTTTAGTTGCAGCATCAAAAAAAGTCATATTGATGGCATCTTTACTTGATACTGGCTTTTCAAGCAAGTTATATTTTGTGTACCATTTGATTTGTGTATCAATATCGCTTTCTAAAAGCTTGCCGTTTCGGTCGATATAAGGTATACCAACTTTAATATCTTCAACTGGCATATGGGTATATTTAGCAATTATAGCTATTACTTCGTCATAATTTTTACCAGGCACAATTTTACCGTCTTTTTTAGTTAAAAGAGCATCGTAATAGTAGTTGCAGGCTTTTATATACGCTTGCATAAATTTAGTGCCAAGTTCTTTTTTCTTATTCATATCTGGTGAGAAAAAAATTGCTGATGTTTGATAAACTATTGCATCACCAACAGGCAAAATTGTCTTGCCATATCCAGCTTTTTCAACTTTAGTTATGTTAGGCTCGTTTAAAATAGCGGCATCTATTTGTCCACTCTCTAAGCTTGCCATGACTGAACCAAGTTTGCCTAGTGGTACTATTTCAACATCTTCAACTGCCATGCCATTTTCTTCTAAAAGTCGACCGAGCATATATTGGAAGGTAGAGCCTTTTTGCGTTATGCCAACTTTTTTGCCTTTTAGTTGTTTTATAGTAGTTGTGCCTTGATCATATAGTTTTTTTGTTACGATTAAAGCTGAAGAAGAATAACCTTTTTCTTCGCGTCCTTTGTCAGCAACAATAGTCAGTTTTTGACCACTGGCGATCATGTTAAATAAACTGGCCGTTATACCTGTTGCTCCAACATCTACTTTGTTTGAAGCTGTTGCGACAGCTATTGGTTGTGCGGCATCAAACCATTCTACTTTAGGTTCAATTCCTTGTTCGGCAAAAAAGCCTTTATCAATAGCTATAAATAATGGTGCAGAACTTGTGAGCCTTAGTAAGCCGATAGATACGGGAGACTTTTCTGCTGGTTTTGTTTGTTTATTTGAGCAGCCTGCTACAAATAATGTTAAACTTAAGATAATTGTTAATAAGAAAGCGAACCTTTTACTCATTTTTCCTACTCCTTTTTTATGGTACTTTTAATTCTTTATTATTATAACAAATTTTTTTGCAAAATAAATTTGATTTTTAATTTATTTTTGCAGGATTTAATTTATTTTTGACAAATATTATCAAAATAACTTTCTAAGGAGATTTTTAATGATAGACAAACAGTTTTTAAAAAATTTTTGGTTGCTTGTAAAAAGTTACTGGAAATCAAGTGAAAAGTATTCAGCTACAGCATTGTTTGTAGCTATTGTTGTGCTAAGCCTAGGGCAAGTTTATATGCTAGTTCTTTTAAATAAATGGTATAATCGTTTTTATTCAGCTTTACAAGAATATCAAAATGAAGCAATTATTAAAGGTGTAGAAGAATTTTGTTATATTGCAGCAGTACACGTAATTATAAGCGTTTATGCCTATTATTTGCAACAAGTATTGCAAATTCGTTGGCGTAAATGGATGACAAAAGAATATGTTAAAGATTGGCTTACTGCTAGGACGTACTATTTGATGCAAGTATTTGAAAAAGATACTGACAATCCAGACCAACGTATTAGTGATGATGTACGTCTTTTTGTTACAAATACACTCGCTTTGATTTTAGGTTTTATAAAAAATATCGTATTGTTTGTTTCTTTTGTTGGAATATTGTGGAATTTATCTGGAGATTTAGATTTAAAATTTATTGGTATTGATTTTGTACTACCAGGCTATATGGTTTGGGTGACTTTATTGTATGCAATTTTTGGAACCTATTTTACAGATAGAATTGGTCGAGTTCTTGGGAAGCTTAATTTTGATCAACAAAAATATGAGGCAGATTTTCGTTACAGCATGGTAAGATTAAGAGAAAATAGTGAAAATGTTGCTTTTTATAAAGGGGAACAATTTGAAGGAGACTATTTTGGCAAAAAAATAGTTAGTGTTATAGATAATCTTTGGAAAATTGCTAAAAGGCAAAAGCTGGTTATAGGTCTTACGACAAGTTATTCACAGATTTCGGTTATTGTGCCTCTTATACTTAGCATTCCTCGTTATTTGACAAAACAAATTAATTTAGGTGGGTTAATGCAAATATCATCGGCATTTGGACGTGTTCAAGATGCTTTGTCTTTTTTTGTAGATAGCTATGTTGTGCTTGCCGAATGGGTGGCAGTTGTTAAACGTTTGACAAGCTTTCAACTGCATATGCAGTCGGTAAAAAAAGATTATCCCGAACAACAGGAGTTTGTTGAAGGACTTAATAATTTGCAATTGGAAGGACTAACAGTATTGCTACCAGATGGTAGTGCTCTTATCAAAGATTTGAATGTTGATTTTGCTAAAGCGACAACTTGGCTTATTAAAGGTAAAAGCGGCACAGGTAAGAGTACTTTACTACGCACTCTTGCAGGTATTTGGCCATATAGTAAAGGGAAAATAGTCTATCCTCAAGGTGAGAAAATGTTTTTACCACAAAAATCTTATTTACCTCTTGGCACTTTGCGGGAAGTCTTACTTTATCCAGGTAAAATATCTAAAACAGACGAACAAATAAAAGAGGCACTAAGAATGTGTGACATAGAACATCTATCGTCTTATTTAGATAAAGAAGAAGAGTGGACAAATATTTTTTCATTAGGTGAACAACAACGTATAGCATTTGTAAGAGTGCTTTTGCACAAACCTAAGTGGTTATTTTTAGATGAGGCTACTTCAGCGATGGATGAGCAATTAGAAGATAAAATACATGGTGTGCTTAACGATAATCTCCCTTGCACAACTATAATAAGCGTTGGGCATAGAAGTACTTTATATAAACATTATAAAAATCAACTAGAATTAATAGGACAAGGAAACTGGCGCACATAATAAAAGCTGTTTTGCTTTGAGGCAAAACAGCTTTTATATTAAATTATTTCTGAACGAATAAGTTCTGCGATCATTTGATTTTTGCCAATCACCCAAACGATGTCTTCTTTTTCAAAAGTAAGCCAAATATGTGGGTTAGCTTTTGAGTATACTCCTCTTTCAAGACCAACAACAAGACATTGCCAGTCTTCTCTTATATTAGAATCTTTGATGTGTTTATTTAGTAGCGGTGATTTTTCATCAATTATTATAGCATATAAGAGTAGTTGAGTTTCTTGCTTTGTTTTGCTTTGATTTACTATAAATTGTTTTAAAGTTATTTGTGGGGCTATCTGTTTTAAATTCATGTTTTCTATTACATTTTCTTGGCAAAAAACATTTATTTGACTTTTGGTACCTAATACTACAAGTGTATTGTTATCTTTGACAATTATATTGCCGCCGGGCATGTCAAAAGTTCTTTTTTTGTGTATAAGCTTTAAAACATTTACACCAAATCTCTCGCGTAAAGATAATTGCTTTAAAGTCCTTGGGATTGTTGTTTCTACTTTTATCACAGCAACATATAGTTGCTCGTCAAGCCAAGTTGTTTGTTCTTTATTGTCATTTGTGATAGCAAGTTTTTTCTTTTCACTAAGGTGTTTTTCGTTAAGGTTAATTAAAAAGCTTGCTTCTATTTTTAAATACTTGCTGAGTAGCCAATCTGATGAATAGATAATTCTTACAATAATGCAAGCAATAAAAACAATAATTAATGGGTTTAGTGGTAAGAACTTAAATAATATTATCAAAATAAATAATATGGCTATAAGTATGCGTAGTAAAAACAATACTAAAAGTGGTAGTCTGTTGGATTTTTTGTCAAACCATAAAGTGGCTACAAGCTCCGGATAAGAACTTTGTCCAACAAGTAAATCTTTTAAAAAAGGTGACATAATTAATAGTGGCACTACTGTCTCTAGGATATAACCAACAGTACTTGGAAATGTTTTAGTTATAATTGTTGTATAGCCAAAAGCGAAAAAACATATTGCAGATAAAAGTACACAGTGTACAATTAATTTGGTAAAATATTTTTTTAAGAATAATCGCCAATGCAATTCTTTTTTGCTAGTGTTGTCATTATCGCTTGTGTACTTTTGTAAAAAAATTTTTGCTTTATGGGGAATTATCTTTTCTAGCTTTTTATATGTTGGTATGGCTAATTTAATAAAAAATGGGGTAGTAAATGTTGTTATTACAGATACTGCAACAACTATGGGGTATAAAAAGTTACTTGTAACACCAAGACTAAGACCAAGTGTTGCAATAATAAATGAAAATTCACCAATTTGTGGCAAACTAAAACCGCACTGCATAGCGGTTTTAAGAGATTGACCTGACAGTAGCATTCCAAGAGAAGAGAAAATGAGCTTACCTAAAATGAGCGCAACTACAATTACTGCAATAGGAACAGCATATGTAACAAGTTGTTCTGGAACTACAGTCATGCCGACAGACACAAAAAATACAGCACCAAATAAATCTTTAACAGGCGTCAAAAGATGTTCAATGTGTTCGGCTTTCCTAGTTTCTGACAATATTGAACCTGTAATAAATGCTCCGAGTGCTGAGGAAAAACCCATATTATTTGACAAGACAACCATTGTCAAACACATGCCAAGTGAGACAACAAGAAGTGTTTCGCTATTTAAATAGTGTTCAATTTTTCGAAAAAAGTTGGGTATTATAAAAATTCCCAAGACAAACCATAGTACAAGAAAAAAACAAAGTTTTACAATGTTTACAAAAACACTGCTCATGTCTGTGCTATTTACAGATACTGTTGCGAGAAGTACCATCATGACAATGCCGACAATGTCTTCAACAATTAAAGTACCAAAAACCAAGTGTGTGAATTTTTCGCCTTTTAATTTTAAGTCATTAAAAGCTTTGAATATGACGATAGTTGAAGACATACAAAGCATACCGCCTAGAAAAACACTGTCTGTTTGGCTCCAGCCTAAAGCTTGACCTATACTATAACCAATTGTAAGCATACAAATAACTTCTGTTATTACGGTTATAAAAGCGCTATGACCAACAGAAGTAAGTTTTTTTAGACTAAACTCAAGCCCTAAAGAAAATAATAAGAATATTACGCCGATTTCTCCCCAAGTACTTATATTACTTTTATCTGAAACACTAAAAACTAAATCAAAATTAGAAGAAGCAATAAATCCGGCTACTATGTATCCTAATACGACAGGCTGTTTGAGTTTTTTAAATATTAATGTTGTTATACTTGCGACAATAAGTATTAATGCTAAATCGTAAATAATATTTGGCAAATGCATTGTATATACTCCTTTTGTAAAGGATTGTTATTTATTAGTATATATTGTTTGGTTTTTTTTTGCAAAGAATAAAAAAACATACATATTTTTAATTTAGTTATAGGCAATTTGCTTTAAATGCTGTAAAATATAGTTTAAAGGTTAAATAGCGGAGGTATTTTATGAGTTATAATGTTTTGTTTAAAACGACTTTGTCTAGTATTATTCATAACAATGAGATTTGTGATGAATTGATTAAAATAGGTAAAGAACAAAATTATCCTATTACTAAAGCTAAGTTTTATAAGAAATTAGAAAAATATGTTGGTTTTGGTGAAAAATATATGGTCACAGCGAAAAAATTACCGCCAATTCCTGGTGGTTGGGATGTTGAAATTATTAGTTTTGAACCACAAGAGCGGCATATTATGGTTAATGTTAGCTTGATAGAACGTGATGGAAAAATTTATGGTGAAGTGAATAAATTAGTACTTAGAATGCTTGACGAATACAAAAAAGAAGGACTCAATATAAGCATTGATGCTGAACATAAAGAATTTTATGGTAACCCGGTAAGACAAATTACTGCTATTGGTCATCCGATATTGTTAGAACTTTTAGAAGAATTTATTGAAGATATGCGTTGATAAAACGTAAGGGGTTTTGATGGGAAAAAATACTAAGATTTTTATTCAAAGCATTCTTATTAATGAAAGTGATCAAGATGTTATAAAGACTGTTGCAGATTGCAAGTGTTTTTTTCGTGGCAAAAAAACATATATTATATACAACGAACCGCAGGAAGCGGGTTTTTCTGATGTAAAAACAATTGTAAAAATTGATGATCAAAAAGTCTTTTTAACCAGAATAGGAGATGTTGAACAAAAGACGCTTTTTGAAGCTGGTAAGATTGATCTTTGTAATTATAAAACTCCATATATGAATATAGATATGATTGTAGATACTAAAAACTTAATGGTAGTTACAAGAGAGAACTTTATTGATATATATATTGAGTATGAGCTTGTATTAGGACATCAATCACAAGGCTTGATAAAATTACGTATGTTAGCTGGGGAGGATAATGGTTTTGAAAATTAAAGAGGCCTTGCAAGAGGCAGTTTATAATGCAGTACAAGAAGCTATGCAACAAGGTCTTTTACCACAAGGTCAGTTGCCAGCAATTTTATTTGAAGTTCCACCGCAAAAGGATTTTGGCGATTTTGCCAGTAATTTTGCAATGCAGGCTGCAAAAAGCTTACGCTCTAATCCTAAGGCTATAGCACAAATTATAAAAGATAAGATTAAATGCCCGTTTTTGCAAAAGATAGATATTGCAGGACCTGGCTTTATGAACTTTTATTTAAAAACAGATTGGTTGTATGAACTTTTGTCCTCTATTGTGGAAAAAGGCAGGCAATACGGCAATCTTCCGGCAATAAATGACGGACAAAAGATAATGATTGAATATGTCAGTGCAAATCCTACAGGACCTTTGCACATAGGGCACGGCAGAGGTGCAGCATTTGGTAGCAGTCTTGTCAATCTTTTGAAAGTTGCAGGTTTTGACGTTAGTGCAGAGTATTATATAAACGATGCGGGCAATCAAATAAATAACCTTGCTGCATCTGTTAATGCAAGATATTTAGAGCTTTTAAATAGACCATTTGAGTTTCCTGAAGATGGTTATCACGGACAGGATATTGTGCAAACAGCGCAAAGTATTATCGAGCAATATGGAGATAAGTTTTTAGCTTTAAGCACTAAAGATAGACTTGAGACCTTTAAAGAACTGGCTTTAAAAGAGAAAATTGCTTTATTGAAAAAAGATTTACAACTATTTAACGTTAATTTTGATACTTGGTTTAGTGAGCAGTCTTTACATGATGATAATGAAATTGAAAAATGTTGTGATGATTTACTCAAAAAAGGATTTATGTATGAAAAAGATGGTGCAAAATGGCTAAAATCTGTTGACTATGGTGATGATAAAGATAGAGTTGTCATAAGAGAAAATGGTGTTCCAACGTATTTTGCCGCAGACATTGCTTATCATAAAAATAAATTCTCCAGAGGTTTTACAGACCTTATAGATATTTGGGGTGCAGATCATCATGGTTATATTAAAAGGATGCAAGCAGCCTGTGAAGTTTTGGGCTATAAAGGCTCACAGCTTGAAGTTTTGATTTTGCAAATGGTAAATTTGTTTAAAGATGGCGAAGTTGTCAAAATGTCTAAACGTACAGGTAAAAGCATTACTTTGAATGAGCTTATTGAAGAAGTTGGTGCTGATGCAGCTAGATTTTTCTTTGTTATGCGTTCAATTGATAGTCAGCTGGATTTTGATTTAAATTTGGCTGTTGAAAAATCTAACGAAAACCCTGTATATTATATTCAATACGCTCACGCTCGTATTTGTAGTATTTTTAGGCAAATGAAAGAGCTTAACATTGAAAGAACAGAAAATGCCAATTTGACTCTTTTGCAAGAAGAGTCCGAGATAGAACTCATTAAAAAATTAGGTGAATATGAGCAAGAACTACAAAAGGCAGCGCAAGATAGGGCTGTACACAAAGTGGCAAGATATGTGCACGATTTAGCCGGATTATTTCATTCTTTTTATAATCAATGTAGGATAATAGGCGCAGATAAAGATTTACAACAAGCGAGATTAACACTTATTTTAGCGGTTAAAAATTGTTTGTGTCACGCTTTGGATATTTTAGGTATAAGTAAGCCAGAACATATGTAAAGGTAGGAGGATTTATGGCAAAGTATATTTTTGTAACAGGCGGAGTAGTTTCTTCTCTAGGCAAAGGCATAACGGCGGCGGCACTAGGCAGACTTTTAAAGGCGAGAGGTTTTAAGGTTACGATACAAAAATTTGACCCTTATATAAATGTTGATCCAGGTACAATGAGCCCGTATCAACATGGTGAAGTTTTTGTTACAGACGACGGCGGTGAGACTGACCTTGATTTAGGTCATTATGAAAGATTTATTGATGCCAATTTATCTAAAAGTTCTAGTGTTACAGCAGGTAAAATATATCTATCAGTGATTAATAAAGAACGTAAAGGTGATTATTTAGGTAGTACTGTACAAGTTATACCGCACATTACAAACGAAATTAAAGAGCGTATTTATAGAGTCGCGCAACAAGACAATGCTGATATTGTTATCACAGAAGTTGGCGGCACTGTTGGCGATATTGAAAGTTTGCCGTTTTTAGAAGCGATTAGACAAGTTAGAAAAGATTTATCGAAGAGCGATGTTTTGTATGTCCATGTGACGCTTTTGCCATATATTGGTGCTGCAGGTGAACTGAAAACTAAGCCTACTCAACATAGCGTTAAAGAGCTAAGAGGAATTGGTATAACACCTGATATTATAGTTTGCCGCTCGGAACATACTTTATCTGATGAAATGCGTGATAAACTGGCAATGTTTTGTGACATAGATCCAGAAGCTGTAATTTTAAACTATACAGCAAAAAGTATTTATCAAGTACCTATAATGCTCGAAGAGCAGGGTATGGACAAAATTGTAATTGAAAAATTAAAATTAGAGCCGAGAGTTAAAGATATGCAAGATTGGTATAATATGGTGGAAAAAATGTTAAAACCACAAGATTATACTGTGAAAATTGCAATTGTTGGTAAATATGTAAACTTACACGATGCTTATCTTAGCGTATCAGAGGCATTAAAACACGCAGGACTTGCTAATGATGTTGGTATTGATATTAAATGGATAAATGCTGAAGAAGTGGAAAAAGAAAATCAAGATATTAATGAACTATTAAAAGACGTTGATGGAATCTTGGTTCCTGGTGGTTTTGGCGAACGTGGTATAGAAGGCAAGATAAAAGCGATAACTTATGCTAGAGAAAACAACGTGCCGTTTTTTGGTATTTGTCTTGGTATGCAGTGTAGTGTTATTGAATTTGCCCGTAGTGTATGTTCTTTAGAAGGGGCTAATAGTAGCGAATTTGTCAATGATTTACCATTTCCTGTAATTGATTTAATGCCTGATCAAACATCAATTGATGAAAAAGGCGGCACTATGAGACTGGGCATTTATCCGTGTAAAGTTGAAAATGCTACAATTACAGAAAAATCTTATGGTGATGAAATAATTTATGAACGTCACCGCCACAGATATGAATTTAATAATGCGTTTCGTGATACATTAAAATCTAAAGGACTTGTAATAAGTGGTGTTTCACCTGATGATAGATTGGTTGAAATTGTAGAATTACCACAAGATAAGCATCCGTGGTTTGTGGGAGTGCAGTTTCATCCAGAATTAAAATCGCGTCCGACAAATCCACATCCACTTTTTAAAGGATTTATTGAGGCTGCTGCAGTTTTCCATAAAAACAGATAATAACTATTGCAAAGAGGAAAAATGAAGAAATTTATAATAATTGTCTTGTTTGCTTTTCTACTTATAGCTTTTTTAAAAAGTTTATCTGGTAACGAAAATAAACTTGACAATAAACAAATTGCCGTAATTAAAATACAAGGACCGATATACTCTACAACAGTAGACTCTCTAACTGGCAGCACTTCTGGCGCCGATGAGATAATGCAGCAAATTATTTCTGCTCGTGATGATAAGTCAGTTGCAGCCGTACTGCTTAGAATTGATTCGCCTGGCGGTAGTGTTACTGCAGCAGAGGAAATATCTACTGAACTAAAAAAGTTAAAAGCGACAGGTAAGCCTGTTATTGCCTCTATGGGTGATATGGCAGCATCTGCCGGTTATTGGCTTGCTACTGATACAGACTATATCTTTGCGAATCCATCTACCTTGACAGGCAGTATAGGTGTTTATGTGCCATACATGAACGTTGAAGAATTGTACAAAAAAATTGGTATAAGCCAAGATAAAATAAAAAGTGGTCAATATAAAGATATTATGTCGCCAGATAGGCCTATGACTCCTCAAGAGAGGCAAATTATGCAAACAATGGTTAACCAGATGTATGATAGCTTTGTAGCACAGGTAAGTAATGGTAGAAAAATGCCTGAAGATACTGTAAGACGCCTTGCTGATGGTAGAATTTATACAGGATTGCAAGCAAAAGAGCTTTTACTTGTGGACCAGATGGGGAATTATTATGATGCTTTGGCTGAAACTGCAAAACGTGCAGGAATCCAAGGTGAGCCGAAAGTAAAAGAATATAAAAAAACCGTTTTATGGAAGAGTTTATTAAGCGCTAGCTTGCAAACTCATTATGAAACAATTGTTGGCACTCTGCTAGAGAAAATCACTGTTAAAAAAGGCGTATACTGATTATGCTTATGTTATTTGATGTTGTGACAAAAATCTTTTTTAAGCCTTCTGTTGGTATGCAAGAAATTGATAAAATAAGTCTAAAAACGACCATTTGTTTTTATTTTGCTTTGATAGCATTGACTTTTTATCCTGTCGTTAGATTTTTGTATCCGAGTTTTGGTTATGATTCTATATTAGTACTTTTTATATGTAAATTTGTGTTATCTTTAGCATTTTTTATATTGATAGCATTTTTTATTAATGGTTGGGCAAATTTTTTGTACAACGCAAACGCTAAAATTAAAGATTTATTTAAAGGGTTAATGTTCTCTTGTTTGCCTTTTTCTTTACTTCCTGTTTTGATAACACTGCCTGTTATTGGCAATAAAGTATTTTTACTTATGGTAGTACTGCTATTTTGGAGTAATTGTATATTTTCTTTGTTGATGAGAAAACTTTATAATTTTAATATGGTGCAGGTAACATTTTTGATTGTCATACCATGGATGTTTATTATTATTTTTCTGTTTGTTGCGATAATTTACTTTGCGACTTTCATTGGGGCATTTTTTCAGTAAATTACTATTATCCTGCTTTAGCAGGATTTTTTACTTATATGGCGAAAGTTTAATTAATGAGTAATAAAGGAGAGATAGGCTTTGAAAATATTTATTGATACGGCAAATATTAGTGAAGTTGAGCAGGCGACAGCTCTTGGAATGGTTGAAGGCGTTACAACAAATCCATCGCTTATTGCAAAAGAAGGTCTTGACGTAAAAGAAGTTATTACACAAATTGCCGGGATTAATTTTGGTCCAGTTAGTGCAGAGGTTATTTCACTAGATTTTGAAAACATGCTCAAAGAGGGTCAAGAACTGGCAAAATTAGCGCCTAACATTGTGGTTAAAATTCCAATGACCGCAGATGGTCTAAAGGCAACTGCAGAGTTTAAAAAACTTGGCATAAAAACAAATGTTACTCTTATCTTTAGCACCAATCAGGCTCTTTTGGCGGCTCGTGCCGGTGCAACATACGTTAGCCCTTTTGTTGGTAGATTAGATGATATAGATTTTGACGGCATAAGCTTAGTCAAAGAGATTGCTTGTTTATTTAAATTGCACAATATTGATACGAAAATTATTGCAGCTAGCATACGCCACTCACTTCATGTATCACAAGCGGCACTGGCGGGTGCGGATATTGCCACAATTCCTTATAAAGTAATTTTAGATATTATCAAGCACCCTTTAACTGCATCGGGGATAGAGAAATTTTTGGCAGATTGGCAACAGGCGAAAAAATAAATATAAGAAGGTGTTTTGGGATGAAAAGAGAATTGACAATGGAGTTTGTCCGCGTAACAGAGGCTGCGGCGATTGCTAGCGGTAGGCTTATGGGTAGAGGAGATAAAAATGGCTCAGACCAAGCGGCAGTAGATGCAATGAGACGTGGTTTTGATCTTATAGGTATAACAGGTACTGTTGTAATTGGTGAAGGCGAGATGGATGAAGCACCAATGCTCTATATTGGTGAACAAGTTGGTGCAGGTGGTTTAGAAGTAGATATTGCTGTTGATCCACTGGAAGGAACTACTCTTGTTGCCAAAGGACTTCCTGGCGCGATTGCGGTTATGGCTATAGCACCTCGCGGCAAATTGTTACATGCGCCAGATATGTACATGGAAAAAATTGCTGTAGGTCCTCGTGCTAAAGGGTGCATAGATATAAATGCGTCTGTAACTGAAAATTTACGTGCGGTTGCTTCGGCTATGGAAAGAAAAGTAGAAGACTTGGTTATCGTTATTTTAGATAGAGAACGTCACGCAAAAATTATTCAAGAGGCAAGAGACGCGGGAGCAAGAATAAAACTTATATCTGATGGTGATGTACTTCCGATTGTTAGCGCAGGGATTGAAGGCAGTGGCGTGCATATGCTTTTAGGTATAGGCGGAGCACCCGAAGGGGTAATTGGCGCGGCGGCAATGAAGTGTCTTGGTGGCGATATGCAAGCAAGACTTTGGCCAGAAAACGAAGAAGATGTCCAAAGAGCTTTGAAGATGGGAATTAAAGATATTAATAAAGTGTTTACAATAGATGATTTGGTCGGCGGCAATGAGGCGTTTTTTACAGCAACGGCAATTACTGATTGCGGTATGCTTCGTGGGGTGCAGTATTTTGGTGACGGCGTGAGAACACACTCTATTTCTATGCGTTGTAGTTCTGGTACAGTTCGTTTTATTGATGCAATCCACAGTCTAAATGGTGCGCCACATGGTGTGAAGCTTTAGTTCATTAGGAGAAAATTTTTGGATAGTTTTTTACAACTTGTAAAAAGTAGCAAGTTAATAAAAGAGATATTAAAAGAGAATAAACAAATTTCTTTAGCTGGTGTCAACAATAGCCAAAAAAGCTTGTTGACAGCAGCTTTATTTGCTGATGTTAACAAACCTCTTGTCATAGTAGTACCTGATAGAGATGTTTTGCGTGAATTTAGGCGAGAGATTAGTGTTTTGTTACCTGATACTGATGTGCAAGAATTATTTCCTGATGATTTATCAACTCTTACAAGTCATGATAAAAGCTTAGAGATAATGGCATCTAGAATAACTATTTTGCATCAATTGTACAGTGAGAAACCTTTTATAGTACTTTTAACAGTAGAGGCTTTTTGTCAAAAATTACCAAGCCCCAAAGAATTATTTGCAAGTTCTATCAATTTATCTGTTGGTAGTATTTATGATATGAGTAGCTTTTTGCATGAATTAATCAAAGGGGGCTACGAAAGGGCTGATATAGTTGAAAGCCCTGGATATTTTTGTGTGCGTGGTGGAATTGTCGATATATTTGCAATTGATAATGTTATGCCTTATCGGTTAGAGTGGCTGGACGATCAGGTAGATAGTATAAGAAGTTTTGATTTTAATACTCAGCGTTCGTTAGAACAGTTAGATAATATCCAAATAAGTTTTTTGGATACAGGTGAAAAGCTCGCTACTGATAGCATTATTTCCTTTCTGCCAGATAAATCATGGCTTTTTGTTGACAGCCCAAGCAAAATAAAAGAAGCTTTACAAGTCTTGCCAACAAATGGTTTTTCTTGGGAGCAGTTAAAAGAACAACTTAGTAAAAAAGATAAAGTTTTGGCAATGGCAAATTTTTCGGATAATGAACTTGATTTTACAAAAGAGATTGCTGTCATTGCTCATTCTATTACGCCGTATCAAAGACAGATGGAACTTTTGGCAAACGATTTAACAAAATGGCTTGCGGATAAGATTCAACCAATAATTTGTTTGAGCAATTCGTCAAAAGCTATGGCAATGCTGCAAATGTTAAAAGAGTATAATGTTAAATGCCTTCTGTGGGAAAAAAGTAGTGATTTTCAAAGTGGTAATGTTTTGATTATTGTCAATAATTTTTCCTCAGGAGTACATTTCCAAGGCGAAAAATGGCTACTTGTTAGCGAACAAGATATTTTTGGCAGAATGAAAAAACGTTTGTCTACGCCTAAATATAAGGGCGATAAAATAAAATATTTTTCGCAAATTAAACAAGGCGATTATGTAGTTCACAATGTCCATGGGATAGGTAAATATGTTGGCAGCAAAACAATGTTTGTCAGTGGTATTAATCGTGATTATTTAGAGATCATTTATGCTGGTGACGATAAGTTGTATGTGCCTGTAGACCAAGTACAGCTACTTAATAAATATATAGGTTCAGATGGACATAATGTACGCTTAAGTAAAATGGGTGGAGCAGATTGGCTGCGTGTTAAAACTCGTGCTAAAGCAGCAATAACCGAGATGGCAGCTGAGCTTTTGCAAATGCAAGCACAAAGAAAGCTGTTAAACGGACACTCGTTTAGTGAAGATACTCCTTGGCAAAGAGAGTTTGAAGAAAGTTTTTCATTTGAAGAAACTCAAGATCAACTAAAGGCTATAGAAGAAATAAAATCCGACATGCAAAAAATTTATCCTATGGATAGAATTTTGTGTGGTGATGTAGGCTATGGTAAGACAGAGGTTGCAGCAAGAGCAGCATTTAAAGCTGTTATGGATGGTAAACAAGTAGCAATATTAGTACCGACAACTGTTTTGGCACAACAGCACTTTTTGACTTTTAGCGATAGAATGCAAAATTTTGGTGTTAGTGTTGATATGGTTAGCAGATTTAGAACAGCTAAAGAACAAAGAGAAATGTTAAAAAAAGTTGCTGCAGGCAAAGTGGATATTTTAATTGGCACACATAGACTTTTGCAAAATGATGTATCTTTTAAAAATTTAGGTTTACTAATTGTAGATGAAGAGCAGCGTTTTGGTGTTGCCCAGAAAGAAAAAATTAAACGTTGGTCAAAAACGATTGATATATTATCTTTATCAGCAACCCCTATTCCTCGCACACTGCATATGGGACTACTAAATGCTCGTGATATGAGCATTATCGAGACTCCGCCTGAAGATAGATTGCCTGTTGAGACTTATGTTACGCATTATGACGAGGATTTGGTTAAAGAAGCCATTTCCAAAGAAATAAGGCGTGGTGGTTTTGTCTATTATGTTTATAATAAAGTTAAAGATATTGATGTGGTGGCAGCTAATTTGCAAAAAATGTTGCCCCATTTGAAGATAAAAGTAGCCCACGGTCAGATGTCAGAAGATCTTTTAGAAGCAGCTATGATGGATTTTTATCAAGGACAATTTGATATTTTAGTTTCCACAACAATTATCGAAAACGGTCTTGATGTACCTTTTGCAAATACAATAATAATTCACAATGCGCAAAATTTTGGCTTGTCCCAGCTCTATCAAATGCGTGGACGCGTTGGACGCTCTAATAGACTGGCATTTGCTTATTTTCTTTATCCTGCCAAAAGAGTGCTTAGCGAGATTGCACAAAAACGTTTGCAAGCAATTCGAGATTTTACAGATTTAGGAGCAGGTTTTCGCATTGCAATGCGTGATTTAGAAATAAGAGGTGCAGGGAACATTTTGGGTGCTCAACAACACGGACACATGCTTAGTGTTGGTTTTGAAACTTATTGTCAACTACTTGAGCAAACGATGAAAGAACTATCAGAACAACCACTGGATAACGAAAATCTACCTGAACCGACAATAGATATTAATATTGATGCTTTTATTCCTTCTGATTACATAAAAGACCCTGGTCAAAAGCTAGATATTTATAGACGTCTTTCTTATATTGATGATAAAAACACCATGCAAGATTTGCTAGATGAAATCATCGATAGATTTTCAAGCCCACCTGATGTTGTGCTAAATTTACTTAAAATAGCTATGATTAAAGGTATTTGTCGTAAGCATGGTATAAAGGCAATCGATTTAAAATCTAATGATATAAAAATAGTCTTTGAAGAAAATTCTTCTGTTAACCCTGAGAACATTTTTAATCTTACTCACGCTAAAAATTATAAAGCAATTATCAAGCAAGGACCACCGATAATGCTTGTTGTCAAAAAGTTAACTAAGGATATGAATTATTTACAATATATTCAAAGGTTACTGGATTTTTTAGTTGCTTAATACATTTAAACTAACTATAATTAATAATCATTTGGTATTTATTGAAAGGACGTAATAATATTGGCAAGAGATACTTTCTTGCGAGGGGCGTTTATTCTAACTTTAGCAGGCTTATCTGTAAAAGTTATTGGTTCAGTAAGTAGAATACTGTTATCTAGATTCTTAGGTGGGGAAGGCATTGGTTTATACCAGATGGCTTATCCTATCTATTTGCTTTTGGCTTCTTTATCTTCTGCCGGTATTCCTGTTGCGATTTCTATTATTATTTCTGAACGCATAGCACTTGGCGATTTAAAAGGTGCTAAAAAAGTATTTAAAGTATCTTTTTTGGCTATGTGTCTTTTGGGTTTGTGTGCATCTATTTTATTGTATTTTGCGGCAGCTTGGCTTATTGAAAATCAATTTGTACGTGATTCTAGGGCGTACTATGCTTTACTTGCACTAGCGCCGGCTGTGTTTTTTGCCACGATATTAGCTAGCTTTCGTGGTTATTTTCAAGGGTTTCAACAAATGTTGCCTACTGCTGTATCGCAAATTGTAGAACAATTTGTACGGGTTGTAGCAATGATTGTGTTGGCATATTATTTTATGCGCTATGGTTTAGGATATGCTGCGGCAGGTGCTACGTTTGGTGCGGTTCCTGGCGCTGCGGCAGGTCTTATAGTGTTGTGCTTTTTCTATTGGCGACAAAAAATGCCTACTATGGAAGCTCAAACTTGTGATGAAAATGAACTATCTACAGGCAAATTGATTAAAAAGCTTGTGCACATTGCACTACCGGTTTGTTTGGCTAATGCTGTTGTACCACTAATATCAAGTATTGATGCCTTGCTTGTTCCTGCAAGATTGGAAGTGGCAGGCTATAGTGTTGAGCAATCGACAACTTTATTTGGTTACTTAGCAGGTATGGCATTGCCACTTCTGACAATGGCGACAATCCCTACCACTTCTTTAGCACTTAGCTTAGTGCCGGCAGTATCTGAAGCATTTACTTTAAATGATAAACAGAGTTTGTATTATAGAATTAGTACGGCAGTACGGTTGACAGGAATAATTACAGTGCCGTGTTTTTTTGGTATAGCTGTTATTGCAAAGCCAATTTCTAGTCTTTTATACGGTACGCCACTTGCAGCGGGCGCTATAGCAGTTACCTCTTTTGGTATTTTCTTTTTAGGTTTGCATCAGATTACAACAGCAATGTTACAAGGGATAAATAAAGCCAGCATTCCTATGATTAATATTGTTATTAGTGCTTTTGTTAAAATAGCTATGGTTTGGTTTTTGACTTCAATTCCGAGTATAGGTATTATTGGTGCAGCGTGGGCGACGGTAGCCGACTTTGCTTTAGCGTGCATTTTGAATTTGTATTTTGTGCATCGCTATACGGGTTTTTGGCTTAATTTTTCTGATTTAGCTAAGGTTTTTACTTGCGGAGCAGTTATGGCTGCATGCACACATTTTCTATATGCTTTTTGCATAAATGTTGTAAAAAGCAATGCTATTTCAACGCTTGTTGCTATTTGTATTAGTGCATTGATATACTTTGCAATGCTACTTATTTTAAATTGTATAACGAAAGAAGAACTTGGTAAAATACCTGTAATGGGCAGTATTTTATTGAAGATAAAACAAAAGATAAGTTTGGTGAAAGATAATGATAAATAATAATGGTATAACAATTGTAGGACTTGGACCTGGTGCTTATGAACATATATCCTTGCAGACAATTGAGGAGATGCAAAAAGCTGATGAAGTTATACTAAGAACATATAAACATCCTTGTGTAGATTATTTGAGTCAACATAATATTAAATATATAACGCTTGATTATTGTTATGAAAATGATGATTTTGAAAGTGTTTACCAAAAAATTGTAGATATTTGTCTTGACAAAGCCCAAGATAAAAAAATTGTTTATGCTGTTCCTGGTAGTCCGCAAGTTGCAGAAAAAACAGTTGTACTACTGCGTAAACAGGCAAAAGAGAAAAATATTCCTTTGAAAGTTTTCCCTGCTATTAGCTTTTTGGATATTGTTTTTAGTGAACTAAACATAGACCCTATTGATGGC
This sequence comes from uncultured Acidaminococcales bacterium, assembly GCA_964551985.1. Lineage (GTDB taxonomy): Bacteria > Bacillota > Negativicutes > Acidaminococcales > JAISLQ01 > CAZKFG01. The sequence goes on along the minus strand of CAZKFG010000001.1, from coordinate 105,030 downwards.
ATTTGCATAGTTGATGCTTTAGGTCAAGATAGCTTAAACCGTAAGAATATAAATATGATAGTTGGGCAAATTTATGACAGAACAATAGCATCAGATGTCAAAATAAGTCTTATGGATATTTATGGCGATGATTATAAAGTAGTGCTTTTGCAAAATTTAGGCTTACCTGAGCAAAAAATAATTGAAATACCTTTATTGGAATTGGATAGACAAAAAGATATTAATCATTTGACCTGTCTGTATGTTCCCAAAATGCCCAATGGGAATATTAATTTAAATCCTCTTATTGATACTATTGAAATTTTGCGCTCACCAGGTGGTTGTCCTTGGGACATTGAACAAGACCACAAGTCTTTAAGGCAAAATTTAATAGAAGAAGCCTATGAAGTTATTGATGCTATAGATAATGAAGATGAGCAAGAGCTTTGTGATGAACTTGGCGATTTGCTTTTGCAGGTTGTTTTCCACGCTCGCATTGCCGAAGAAAACAACTTGTTTAGTATGCAAGACGTTGTCGATAAAATTGTACAAAAGATGCATACAAGACATCCGCATGTTTTTGGTGAAATTACTGTAGAAAACTCTCAGCAAGTGTTGGATAATTGGGAGAAGATAAAAAAAGAACAATACAAAGATAGAAAAAATGTACTAGACGGTATTCCTAGATATTTGCCAGCACTGCTTTGTTGTCAAAAAATCCAATCAAAAGTAGCAAAAGTAGGTTTTGACTGGCAGGATATAAGTCCTGTTTGGGATAAGATAACGGAAGAAATTGTTGAACTTCGTCAGGCAATAAAAGAAAATGACAAAAAAGAAATAGAGCATGAGTTAGGTGATGTTATTTTTTCTATAGTTAATTTGGCAAGGCACTTGAAAGTTAGCAGTGAAGTTGCTTTAAATATGGCAAATAAGCGTTTTAAACAAAGGTTTTCTTATGTTGAAAAGCAGGTTGAAAAATCTGGAAAGACGTGGAAAGATTTTTCGCTAGAACAGTTAGATGAGTTTTGGAACAGGTCAAAAATTAAAGAGAGTGAATTATTTTAATAAAAAAACTTGCAATATTTAGCAGGATATTTTACGATAGCATAGAATACATAATAAAGTCAGTTTCAATAATGCTGAATTTATGATTGTCAGCATAAAAATATTCTAGGAGGAATAAAGAATGAATAAAACAGAACTTATCGCAAGTGTTGCTGAAAAAGCAGGATTTACTAAAAAGGATGCCGAAAAAGCAGTCAATGCTATGGTAGATAGCATAAAAGAATCTGTTGCCGCAGAAAATAAAGTACAAATCATAGGTTTTGGAACATTTGATTGTAAGCAAAGGCAAGCTCGCAAAGGTAAAAATCCAAAAACCGGTGCAGAAATACAAATCCCTGCAACTAAAGTTCCTGTTTTTAAAGCTGGTAAAGACTTTAAAGATACTGTAAAAAAATAGTTTTTTAAAAGGTCAGTCTAAACTGACCTTTTTTATTTTTATGAAAGAATTAACAAAAGTCATTTTTTTTGTTATAGTTATAAGGATAGTATATGTAAACTGTTGGAGGATAAAATGACTCAAGAGAAAATAAAAGTGCATGATCTAAAGTTGTATTATGGCGAAAATCAAGCACTAAAAGGCATAGACTTAAATGTTTTACCCAAATCTGTTGTCGCTTTGATTGGACCTAGTGGTTGCGGAAAATCAACTTTTTTGAAAACTTTAAATCGCATGAATGATTTGATAGAAAATGTCAAAATTACTGGTCAAATTCTAATTGATGGTCAGGATATTTACTCTAACAGTATGGATATTGTAAATTTGAGAAAGCGTGTAGGTATGGTTTTTCAAAGACCAAATCCTTTTCCTATGAGTATTTATGATAATATTGCTTACGGTCCTAGAATTCATGGCAACCCAACAAAAAAAGATCTCGATGAGATTGTGGAAAAAAGTTTAAAAGGTTCAGCACTTTGGGATGAAGTAAAAGATAGGCTTTATAGTTCTGCTATGGGTATGTCAGGTGGACAGCAGCAAAGGCTTTGTATAGCTAGACTTTTGGCAGTTGATCCAGAGGTTTTGTTGATGGATGAGCCGTGTTCAGCACTTGACCCGATTTCAACTATGAAGGTAGAAGAACTGATAGAAAACTTAAAGACAGAATATACTATTGTCATTGTTACGCACAATATGCAGCAAGCGGCAAGGGTGTCAGATTATACAGCCTTTTTTTTAAATGGCGAGATGATAGAACATCAAAAGACAACTCAACTATTTATTCAACCAACAGATAAGAGGACAGAAGATTATATAAGCGGGAGGTTTGGCTGATGAGACAAAATTTTGAAAACAGCTTAAAACAATTGCAACAAGACTTAATGACAATGGGAAATATGGTGGATGTTGCCCTTGAAAGAGCAATTGTATCTTTGGCAGGACAAGATTTAGAAACGGCGAAAAATGTTATTGCAGAAGATAAAAAGATTGATGCCCTTCAACTGGAAATAGAAGATAAAAGTTTGATGCTAATAGCACTTCAACAGCCCATGGCAAAAGATTTGCGTATTTTAAGTACTGCACTTAAAATAACTATTGACTTAGAGAGAATAGGTGATCATGCAAAAAATATTGCTGAGGTGACTTTGGAAATTGGGACTCAGCCTTTGATGAAAAAACTTGTTGATATTCCCAAAATGGCAAATTTAGCGAGAATAATGTTGACAAATGCTCTAAATGCTTATGTGCAAATGGATGTAGAGCTTGCAAAATCTGTATGTCAGGCGGATGACGAGGTTGATGATTTATGCGATTATCTATTAAGAGAGTTATTGGAATTTATGATTGCAGATAGTTCAACTATCAACCAAGCAAGTCAATTGCTTTATATTACAAGATGTTTAGAACGCATAGGCGATCATGCGAAAAATATTGCTGAAAGTGTGGCATACTTGGTTACTGGACAAAGACTTGATTAAAGGTGATTGTAGTGAAAAAATTTAACTTAGCAAAAGTTTTTTTGTTAGTTGTTTGTATTATGGTGCTTATCTTTCTTACTGCCTGTAAAGACAAAGCCCAAAATACAGGTGAGTTATCAGGAAAAGTTACAGCCTCAGGCTCATCAGCATTACTGCCACTTTTAAAGGCAGGGCAAGAAGATTTTTATAAAAAATATGCGAAGATAACCTTAAATATTTCAGCAGGTGGTTCATTTACTGGTCAAAATCAGGTGATATCAGGATATGTCGATATAGGAAATTCTGATGTTGCTTTGCAAAAGTCTTTGCAAAACAAAGGTCTTGTCGAACATGTTTTTGTCGGTATCCCGTTTATTTTTATTGCAAATAAAGATGTTACAGTAGACAGCTTGACAAAACAGCAGTATAAGGATATTTTTACAGGTAAGATAACAAATTGGAATCAAGTTGGCGGTAAAGACCAAAAAATTATTGTTATCGGTAGATCTCTTAGTTCAGGTTCACGCATTACTATAGAACAAAAAGTTATGGACGCAGAGAGCTTTACAGACGAGCAGATTATACAAGATTCTAATGGTGCGCTAAGAACTGCTGTTGCGACAACTCCAGGCGCTATTGGTTATGTTGATGCTGCTTATGCCAGCCCAGCTATTAAGGTTTTGAGCTATAATGGAGAAAAATATAGTATTGACAATGTGCAAAATGGTAAATATCCTATTTATGCTTTAGGTAGAATGTACACAAAAGGCGAGCCTAAAGGGGCTGTAAAGGCGTTTATTGATTTTGTTAAAAGTGATGAATTTCAAAAACAATATGTGCAGGATAATTCTTTTATTCCTATGGATAAAATAAAATATTAACGAGGAAACTCTATATTTATGAATGTTGATGAGCAAAAGACATTAAAATATGATGCTAGTAGGCAATTTTTTGATAGGGTAGCAAAAAATTGCTTTGTTGCTTGCGCTTTATTTATGGCAATTGCAGTTTTTGCTGTATTTGTTTTTATCGGGCAGCAAGGATTGCAGACTTTTTTGGAGGTTAATCCATCTGAATTTTTCTTTAGTTCTAAATGGAATCCATTTGCCGATAAATTTGGTGCTTTGAGCTTTATTTCGGGAAGCTTTTTTGTTACATTACTGGCAATTTTAATCGGCGGTCCATTAGGTATTGCTGGTGCTGTTTTTATGACGAAAATTGCGCCAGCAAAACTTTATGCTTTTATGAAGCCAGCGATTAGTCTTTATATGGCAATACCTTCTGTTGTGTATGGATATATTGGTCTTACAGTTATTGTGCCTTTTGTTAGAGAATTTTTTGGTGTTCCTAGTGGTTTTGGTATTTTTACAGCGGCATTTATTTTAAGTATTATGATTTTGCCGACAGTTATAAGTATCTGCGAAGATGCTATCAAAGCCGTTCCTAAACCACTTGAAGAAGGTTCTTTAGCTATGGGGGCAACTTACTGGCAAACAATTTGGCATATAACATTGCCTGCGGCATCGAATGGTATTATTACGGCGATAATTTTGGGTATGACAAGGGCTATTGGCGAGACAATGGCAGTACAGATGGTTATTGGCAACGCTCCGAAAATTGCAAATTCTTTGTTTTCCCCGACAAGCACTTTGCCTAGTGAGATAGTAATTGAGATGGGTAATACTCCTTTTGGTTCTGCATGGAGCAATTCGCTTTTTTTAATGGCATTTGTTTTATTGTTAGTTTGCCTTTTAATGATTATTCTCGTCAAAAAAATTGCAGCAAGGAAGGCTGTTTGATATGGATAGTTTTGCACAAAAGAACAAATTGCATAACAAAATAGCTATGGGCTTTTTCTGGGCAGTTGGTTTTTTGCTACTTTTAATACTGTTTTTATTTTTAGGATATATTTTATATAAAGGCTTACCTGTATTGTCTTTTGATTTTATTTTTGGTGCATCTAAAGATAATAAGGCAGGTGGTGGGGTTGGTGCTCAGCTGTTTAATACCCTTTATATTTTGACTATATCAATGCTGGTATCTGTGCCTATTGCAGTGGGTGCGGCTGTTTACTTAAATGAGTATGCTAAAAACAACTTTTTGACAAATACCATTAGAACTTGTATAGCTTGCTTGTCGTCAGTGCCTTCTATCGTTTTAGGACTTTTTGGTATGATTATTTTTATTAACTTTTTGCGCTTTGGTTTTAGCATAATAGGTGGTGCTTTGGCACTAGTATTGCTTAATTTACCACTTTTAGTTACGGTTACAGAGCAAAGTTTAAGGCAAGTTCCACAAACATATCGTGAGGCAAGTTTGGCACTTGGTGCAACAAAATGGCAGACTATAAAAAATGTTGTTCTTCCTGCAGCTTTGCCTGGAATAATTACAGGACTTATGCTCACTTGTGGTAGGGCGGTCGGAGAAAGTGCAATACTTATTTTTACTGCCGGAACGACTGTATCGCGCTTTATGGGTGATTTTGATTTGTTTGCTTCGGGTGAGACTTTAGCAGTACATATGTGGTATGTAATGTCAGTTGGTCTTGTGCCTGATTATATACAAATAGCTAATGGTAGTGCGGCGCTTTTGGTTATTCTTGTTTTGATAATGAATACAATATTTGTTTTTTTGATGAAGTTAAGTAAAAAACACGCAGGTTTGAACTGAGAAAAACGTTGAAAAAAAGTTTTTTTCAATGGTATAATGAAAAGAAAAGATTTGTGGTGATTTTATGCGTAAACGTAAAAAAATAAATATGTTTAAGCTTATATTTATGGTTTTATTTTTATTTTTTGCGTTTAGGATTGTCCAGCAAGAAATCAAGATATACCAAATCAACCAACAGATAAACGCTACAAAAAGTAATATAACTGAGCTTGAAAAGAGACACGAGGCACTAAAAGAAGAACAAAAAATGGTAAATGATCCAAAGTATATAGAAAAAGTTGCACGTGAAGATTATAATATGGTAAAAACAATGGAGATACCTGTTACAGTAAAATAATTAATTAGGCAAGTTTTGTTGACAAAAGAAAATTGTCAAGGTTATAATTACTTTGTAAGTTTAACTCTTAAGGAGGATTATCGTTTAAATGTCTTTAGAAGTAGGTGCCGTAGTAGAAGGCGTTGTTGCTGGCATTACAAATTTCGGAGCTTTTGTTGATTTGCCTGATAACAAGGTGGGTTTAATTCATATCTCTGAGGTTTCTAATGTCTATGTGAAAAACGTAAATGACTTTTTAAAAGAGCGTGAGAAGGTTAAAGTTAAGATTCTGTCAATTGATAATCGTGGTAAAATTGGTTTATCAATTAAACAGTTGATAATAGAGGCGAATCCTCCTAAACCGGCTGTTAATAATGAAGAAAGACCATATTTTAGACAGGCAGCGCCAAAACCTGTTTTAAAACCATCTTATCCAGCTCCGTCTTTTGAAGACAAGATAAGTAGGTTTTTAAAAGATAGTGATGATAGACTGACCGATTTGAAAAAAAATACAGAATCCAAGCGCGGCGGTCGTGGTGCCAGTCGTAGAAATGGTTGATAATAGCTATGTTTTATTTTTGTTACATTTAAAAGCATTCCGCAGAATGCTTTTTTTGCTATTGTAATATGGAGGCAATTTGGAACGCAAAGATTTTTTGATTACAAGAACAAAAAACTATATTGAAGACAATTCTTTAATTACTCCAGGTGAGCGTGTATTAATTGCTTGCTCTGGTGGAGCGGACTCCGTTGCTCTTTTAGAGGTATTAAAACTTCTGGCACATTCTTTAAAGTATGAAATTGCCGTTTGCCACGTTAATCATAATATCAGAGGCACAGAAGCTAAAGATGACGCTTTGTGGATAGGAAATTTTTGTCGAATTAGGGGAATTGATTTTTGTATAAAAGAAATCAATGTGCCGAATTTTGCCAAAGAAAATAAGCTCTCATTAGAAGAAGCCGCAAGAATTTTACGCTATAAAGTATTAAATGAAGTGGCGAGAGAGAAAAACTGTTCAGCAATTGCTGTTGCTCATAACAAAGAAGATAATGCCCAGACAGTAATAATGAATATTTTGCGTGGTAGTTTACTTGATGGACTTACAGGGATTAAAGCTAAAAATAACAACATTATAAGACCGTTTTTGTTTGCAGAGCGTGAAATTATAGAAGATTTTTGTAAGCAAAATAAGATTGCTTATCGGGTAGATAGTACAAACCAGGATAAAAAATATTTGCGCAATAAAGTGCGAATGGAACTTATGCCAGTTTTGCAAAAATATAACCCTCAGATAGTTCATTCACTTTGTAATATGGCAGATATGTTAAGTAAAGATGCTACTTTTTTGAAGGGCTTAGCGCAAGAATCGTTTTTAAATTTGGCGCAAAGGAAAAATGGCGATATAATTTTCCCGTTGGAAAAGTTAGGAAAGATATCATCTAGTTTGTTGAGCAGAATTATTCTATTGACAATGAAAACTTTGGCTACTCAAGATGAAAGAGCATATTTTAGTTCAAAACATGTAGCAGATGTGTTAAAATTGATTTGTAATGGTAACCTAAATACACAAATAGTTTTGCCAAATAAGCTGTATGTAAAAAAAGATTATTCTAATTTGATTTTTTCAAAACACCAATTTAAAAAAGACGAAAAGGTCGTTTTTGGTGAATATAAGCTTAGTATCCCAGGTAAAGTAGTTTTGCCTAACAAAAAAATAATTAGAGCTTCAATTTTTCGTGGAGCTAAACCTAAAGTGCGGCAACATAGTATAGCTGTTTTCCCAATAGAGATAGCGCAAGAATTTTTAATCGTTCGTACAAGATTAGCCGGAGATGTTTTTTGTCCTTCAGGTATGGGCGGTAAGCATAAAAAACTAAAAGAATTTTTTATTGACAGTAAAATTCCTTTTGATAAACGTGATGATATTCCTTTAGTATTAGATAAAGAAGGTATATTGTGGATTTGTGGAGTGCGTTGTGCGCACAGGGATGTTAAAAAACTTTATAATGATAGTTGGTTGTACTTAGAATTTTTCAACGGAGAATAAAATGATGCAAAAAGATATTCAAGAGATTTTATATACAGAAAAACAAGTGCAAGATAAGGTAAGAGAACTAGGCAGTATAATAGAAAAAGACTATAAAGATAAAGAGCTTGTCTTGCTAGGATTACTTAATGGTTCGGTAATTTTTTTAGCAGATTTAGTTCGAGCTATAAATTTGCCTTTGAAATTTGATTTTATGATAGTATCTTCTTATGGCAAAAGTTCTCAAAGTAGTGGTTGTGTGGACATAATAAAGGATATAAGGCTAGACATTACCAATAAAGATGTTTTGATTGTAGAAGACATTATTGATACAGGTCTGACTTTAGAGTGCGTGAAAAAATTTTTACAGTTAAAACAACCTAAAAGTATAAAAACATGTGCTTTTTTGGACAAAAAAGAATGTAGAAAAGCAAATATAGATGCTGATTATGTTGGATTTGTTGTACCAGATGAATTTATTGTCGGTTATGGACTTGATTATGCTCAAAAATATAGAAATTTACCATATGTTGGGGTTTTGAAAAAAAGTGTTTATTGAAATGAATAATTATTGCTTGCTCAAAATCTTAGTATGTAGTATTATATAATGGCGTGATAATTTTTCGCTAATTTTGAAGTAGAGTGGAAGGAGGACTACTTTTTTTGAATAAATTTTTTAAAAATGTTACTTTTTATTTATTAATAATTATGATTGCGATTTATATAATTGATTTTTATTCATCGCATAATGTTAATAAAAATGAAATGTCTTACACAAGTTTTGCAAGACAGGTAGAACAAGGTCAAATTGCCCAAGTTACAATTGTTGAAAACACTATCAAAGGTAAAGACAAAGCAGGTAAAGAGTTTACAACTATTTCACCAAACGATCCTAAATTAATTGAAAAATTAACAGATCGTAATGTTGAAATAAAGGCAGAATTGCCGCCACAACCACCTTGGTGGACGACATTGTTTTCGTCTCTTTTACCAATGTTACTGCTTATTGGTGTATGGTTTTTTATAATGCAACAAACTCAAGGCAGTGGTAGCAAGGTTATGAGTTTTGGTAAAAGCAAAGCTAAAATGTACGGTGATGATAAGGTAAAGATTTCTTTTGCCGATGTTGCCGGAGCTGATGAATCTAAGCAAGAACTTGAAGAAGTTGTTGAGTTTTTAAAATTTCCTAAAAAATTTAATGAACTCGGTGCCAGAATTCCTAAAGGGGTCTTGTTATTTGGACCACCTGGAACAGGTAAAACTTTGCTTGCAAAGGCTGTTGCTGGTGAAGCTGGCGTACCATTTTTTAGCATAAGTGGCTCGGATTTTGTGGAAATGTTTGTTGGTGTTGGTGCATCGCGTGTACGTGATTTGTTTGATCAAGCTAAGAAGAACGCACCTTGTATAGTGTTTATAGATGAAATAGACGCAGTTGGTCGTCAAAGGGGTGCAGGTCTTGGTGGCGGACACGATGAACGTGAACAAACTTTAAACCAATTGCTTGTAGAGATGGATGGTTTTGGTGTCAATGAAGGAATTATCATTATTGCTGCTACAAATAGACCAGATATTTTAGATCCTGCGTTATTGAGACCAGGTCGTTTCGATCGTCAAATTGTTGTTGATAAACCAGATGTCAAGGGGCGCTTTGAAATTTTAAAAGTGCATGTTAAAGGTAAACCGGTAGATAAAAATGCCGATTTAAATGTACTTGCCAGAAGAACTCCAGGTTTTACTGGTGCAGATTTAAGCAATCTTGTTAATGAGGCAGCATTGTTATCTGCTCGTCGTAATAAAAAGACTATTAATATGGATGCGCTAGAAGAATCTATTGAACGTGTTATTGCAGGACCAGAGAGAAAAAGTCGTGTTATAAGTGATAATGAGAAAAAACTTACTGCTTATCATGAAGCAGGACACGCGCTTATTGGACTGCTGCTTAAAAACACCGATCCTGTGCATAAAGTATCTATAATCCCTCGAGGACGCGCTGGCGGGTATACGCTTATGTTACCTAAAGAAGATAGATATTATGCTACAAGATCAGAACTTTTAGATCAATTGAAAACCTTACTTGGTGGACGTGTTGCTGAGGCGATCATTTTAGATGAAATATCAACAGGTGCTCAAAATGATTTAGAGCGTGCAACAGCGCTAGCAAGAAAAATGATTTGCGAATATGGCATGAGTGAAAAACTAGGTCCTATAACCTTTGGACGTCGTCAAGATCAAGTGTTTTTAGGTCGTGATATTGGGCGTGATAAAGACTATAGTGAAGAAGTGGCTTTTGCTATTGATAATGAAGTCAGAGCGTTTATTGAAGAAGCATATGCACTTACAGAAAGTGCACTTAAGGAAAATGTTGATAAACTTCACCTAATCGCTGAAGCTTTATTGCAAAAAGAAACTTTGGAAGCTCAGGATATAGCTTGTTTAATGGAAAAAGGTAGACTTTGTGATAATGAAGATGCTACACCTGAACAAACTCCAGAAGAAGTAAAAGTGAGCGTTTGTGAGCCTAAAGTTGAACCTGTACAGGCAGAATCACCTTTAGTAGATGATGCTAAATCTAGAACAGTTTATTAATTTTAAACAAGTAGCAATTGCTACTTGTTTTTTTTATTGACAATAGGTTAACCAATTGATAATCTAATAATGAATTGTTTTTTAGAAGGTGAAAAAGTGCGTGAGAAAATAATTGACTTATTGAGAAAGAACATAAATAAACATATCTCGGGGCAAGAGATTTCCAGACAAATGTCAATTTCTAGGACCGCTGTTTGGAAACATATTCAGCAACTTAAGCAGTCTGGGTATGATATTGAGGCTGTCTATAAAAAAGGCTATATATTAAATAGCATACCAGATTTGTTATTACCTGCAGAAATAAGAGCAAACTTGCAAACTAAATGGCTTGGTCAAGAGATAGTTTATCAAAAAGATGTACAATCGACAAATACTATTGCTAAGCAAAAAGCTTTTGATGGTTGCAAACATGGTACTATAATCGTCTCTGAACAGCAGCTTGCTGGTAAGGGTAGGCTATCTAGAGGTTGGTTTTCTCCTACAGCGCAAGGTATTTGGTTTTCTGTTGTTTTAAGACCACCACTTTTACCACAAGAAGCACCAAAGTTTACACTTCTTGTGGCACTGGCTTTAGCAAGGGTGTTTGAGCAGCAGCTTGAGCTTAAAGTAGGTATAAAATGGCCAAATGATATAATTTACAAAGGTAAAAAAATTGTTGGTATTTTGACAGAGATGAATGCCGCGATGGAAGGTATAAATTATATTGTTATTGGTATTGGGATAAATGTTAATATAAAAAAATCAATATTACCTGATGATATAAAAGATAAGGCAGCTTCTTTGAGCGATTTTACTGATGAGCCAATAGATAGATCAAAACTTTTGTGTGATATATTAAAAGAATTTGAATTTTTATATGATAAGGTTATTGCAGAAGGTTTTGATTTTGTTTTAAAACAATGGAGAGACTATTGCATAACAATAGGTAAAAATGTTAAAGTTATAGCGCCAGGTGAGAGTTTTCAAGCTTTAGCTGTTGATATAGATGATAACGGAGCTTTAATTGTACAAAAAGAAGACAAAAGTAGATGTACGGTTTTAGCAGGTGATGTTTCTATTCGGGCTCAAGACGGGAAAAGTTATATTTAATTTTGCAATATTTTAGGGGGACGGCTTTTATGCTATTGGTTTTAGATGTTGGCAACACTAATATTGTTGCGGGTGTGTATGATAAAGATAAATTACTTGTGCATTGGCGATTGTCTAGTGATCGCAATAGAACAGCAGACGAATATGGTATTTTAATTGGCAATATGTTCTCTTATAGTAATATAGCTATGGATAAGATAGAAGCAGTAGCAATTTCAACTGTTGTGCCACCTCTTACTGTACCGCTTGCTCGTATGTGCAAACGCTATTTTGGAGTACAGCCTTTGGTTATAGGACCAGGCGTTAAGACAGGTATTTTCATTAAATATGAAAATCCACGTGAAGTTGGTGCAGATAGAATTGTAAATGCTGTTGCAGCTTATGAAAAATATCAAGAAAAAGGACCACTTATTATTATTGATATAGGTACAGCTTTAACTTTCTGCGTTATCAATGAAAAAGCAGAATATCTAGGTGGTGCGATTTCGCCAGGTATTGGAATATCCACAGAGGCAATGTTTCAACGGGCAGCGAAATTGCCGAGAATAGAGCTGAAAAAACCTAAAACAGTTATTTGTCGAAATACTGTAAAAAGTATGCAATCTGGCATTATCTATGGTTATGTTGGCTTGATTGAAGGGATTGTCAATAGGATGAAGCACGAGCTTGGAGCAAATGCTTATGTTATTGCGACAGGTGGTATGGCATCGTTAATGGCCTCAGAAACAGCGTCAATTGATTGCGTTGAGCCTTTTTTAACTTTAGATGGGCTAAGAATAATTTATAGCCGTAATATTTAATTATGCAAATAGGAAATGTAAACATAGACGTGCCTTTGGTTTTAGCGCCGATGGCAGGTGTTACTGATGCACCATTTAGACAAATTGTTAAAGATTTTGGTTGCGGACTTTTGGTTTCAGAGATGATTAGCTCAAAAGGGCTTTTGTACAAAAATCAAAAAACTTTTGAATTGATGGATTTTGTAGATGCCGAAAGACCCTTTGCAATTCAGTTGTTTGGTTCAGATCCCAAGGAAATAGCACGAGCCGCAGTAAAAGTAGCTCAATTGCAGCCAGATATTATAGATATAAACATGGGTTGTCCTGTGCCAAAGGTTGTAAAGAACAACGAAGGGTCGGCACTTTTAAAAGAGCCAAAATTAGTTTATGAGATAGTAGCATATACAGTTGATGCTGTAAAAATACCTGTTACAATAAAAATACGCTCAGGCTGGGACGAAAAAAGCATAAATGCACCAGAGGTTGCTCTTTTAGCGCAAAAAGCTGGTGCAAGCGCTGTAGCTATACATGCAAGAACAAGAGAGCAGTTTTATTCAGGATTTGCTGATTGGCAGATAATTAAAGATGTTGTAAGCGCTGTTGATATTCCTGTAATTGGTAACGGAGACGTAAAAACACCTCAAGATGCTTTGTCTATGATGCAAAAAACAGGTTGTCAAGCAGTGATGATTGGTAGAGCAGCTGAAGGTAATCCGTGGTTGTTTGAGCAAACAAGAAGATATTTAAAGACTGGTGAAATTCTGCCTGAACCTAGTATTGAAGAAAAATTTGCTTTGATAAAAAGACATTTACAACTTTTAATTGAGTGCAAGGGTGAATGTATTGCAATAAAGCAAATGAGGCGGCATGTTGCAACTTATATTAAAGGACTTTTCTATGCAACTGAATATAGAAATCTATTTAACAATTGTTGCACTGAAAAAGAGTTTTTAACTTTGCTTGATGAATATTTGCTGAAAATAAAAAGTAGTATAAGTTGACAATAAAGGTTGCTAAATCTATAATGATAAGATAGCTACTTACTAAAAAATAAAGCTTGTTGTGGAGAGGATATATTATGACAGAAAAAGAAACCATTTTAACTGCCGAAGGGTTAAAAAAACTAGAAGAAAAATTAGAACTCTTAAAATCTGTGCGAAGGTTAGAAGTTGCCGAACGCATTAAACAAGCGATTAGTTTTGGTGATATTAGTGAAAACTCAGAATATGAAGATGCCAAGAACGAGCAGGCTTTTATTGAAGGTGAAATTATAACTTTAGAAAAAATGGTTCGTACGGCAAAAGTTATAGAAAATGATGGTCGTAACAATGATCTTGTAATGCTTGGTACGACAGTAAATCTCAAAGACGTTGCATTAAAAGAAACTGTTGAATATACAATTGTCGGTTCTGCTGAAGCAGATCCACTGGAACATAAAATTTCTAATGAATCACCAGTGGGTGTTGCTATTATGGGCAAAAAATCGGGTGATACTGTGGAAGTTAGCGTTCCAGATGGGGTTATTAAATATAAAATTGTGTCTATTAAAGGTCGCAGTAAGAGGTAAGATTGATGTCTGATGAAAAACAAATTAATCAAGAACAACAAGATCATATTTTAGATGAACAAAAGTTAAATGAACAAGTGCTAGTTCGTTTGCAAAAGCTGCAAGATTTAAAGGACAAAGGCATTGATCCTTTTGGTCGACGTTTTCAGGCTACACACAGCGCTGCAGATGTTATAAATAATTTTGATAATTTTAGTGAAACAGATACAGTGACTGTTGCTGGTCGTATTATGGCTGTTCGTGGTCACGGTAAAACAGCTTTTTTAAATCTGATGGACAAAACAGGTAACATTCAATGTTATTTACGTAAAGATATTTTAGGTGAAGATGTTTATGGACTTTTAAAACTTATTGATATAGGTGATATTATCGGTGTTAGTGGTACTGTATTTCGTACACACACAGGCGAAGTTAGCGTAAAAGCAAATGATATGCAGTTTTTATCTAAGTCTTTAAGACCGCTGCCGGAAAAATGGCATGGTTTAAAAGATGTTGATTTGAGATACCGCCAAAGATATGTTGATTTGATAGTAAATTCTGATGTAAGACAAACTTTTGTCATGCGTAGTAAGATTATTCGCAGTGTAAGAAATTTTTTGGATACTAAAGATTTCTTGGAAGTAGAAACACCAATGATGCACTCTATCGCTGGTGGCGCTGCGGCAAAACCGTTTGTTACTCATCATAATGCGCTTGATATGCAGCTATTTATGCGTATTGCTCCAGAGTTGTACTTGAAACGCCTGATTGTAGGTGGATTAGAGCGTGTTTATGAAGTAGGACGAGTTTTTAGAAATGAAGGCTTATCAATTCGCCACAACCCTGAATTTACACTGCTAGAAGTTTATCAAGCTTATGCTGATTACAAAGATGTTATGAATTTGACTCAAGAACTTATTTATAATGTTGTTATGGACGTTTTAGGTACACCTATTGTGGTATACCAAGATAAACAAATAGATTTCACCCCGCCTTGGAACTGCATTAGCATGATTGATGCTGTCAAAGAACATACGGGAGTTGATTTTACCGGTATTGATGATTTAGATGTTGCAAGAGGCATAGCTGATAAATTACATGTAGAGATAGAAAAATCTTTTGGTATTGGCAAGATTTTAAACGCAGTCTTTGAAAAATATGTTGAAGAAAAGCTAATTCAACCGACATTTATCACAGGCCACCCAAAAGAAATATCACCACTTGCTAAAAGTAGTGAGCAAAATGTAGAGATAACAGATAGATTTGAAACTTTTGTTTTTGGCCGTGAATTGTGTAATGGTTTTTCAGAACTAAATGATCCAATAGATCAAAAAGAGCGTTTTGTCAAACAAGTGCAAGATCGAACTGCAGGTGACGATGAAGCACATATGATGGACGAAGATTATATTCATGCTTTAGAATATGGCATGCCACCTACAGGTGGTCTTGGTATTGGACTAGATAGGCTTGTTATGTTCTTGACAAACAGCACTTCTATAAGAGACGTTTTATTGTTCCCACAAATGCGTAGATTATAAAAAAATACCCTATTCTTGAGAATAGGGTATTTTTTATGGTATAATTATCAAATGAAGGTGGTGCTAAAATGAAAGTATATGTTTGGCGGCATAACAGAAAATTTCATAGCTATAGCATGATTAACGAGCCTTGTGTTCACCAAGATTTTTATACTGATGTTGTAGCAATTGTAGCGGCAAATAGTATAGATGAGGCACTAAAAATTTTAGCCGAGCAAAATTCAGGTTGGCGGGTTGAAGATTTAAAGCTTTTAGAGTGCAAAGAGTATGACTTAGATAAAGCACAGATAATATACACAGATATTCGCGGTTGAGGTGTTATATGACTAATGTAGAGAAGGAAATAAAACTTGTTGCCATATCTCAGTATATTTTAGAAGGCATTTTAGAACTTGAATTTATCAATAAATATATAGTTTTAGGAACACAAAAAGTGCAAAATTTGCAAAGCCGTTATTACGATACTCCAAAACGCAAATTTGCAAAACTCGGTATGGTATTTAGGGTACGCAAAGAGCCTAGCGGTTATGTTGCGACAATAAAGACAGAGCATAAAAATAGTGGCGGATTGTCAGAACGAATGGAATATAATGTTGATTTAACAACCGAAACGCCAGATTTTGAAGGTTTTAGTAAGATAGATTTTATTGTTGATATAAAAGCTATTGTGGAAAAAGAAGGTACAGTTGAAGAACTTTTTTGTGTTGATGTGCAAAGAAGGCTTTGTGATTTAGCTTTAACAGAAGAGACGGTTGTTGAAATGGCGGTCGATATTGGCAAAATTATTGCTGGTGATAAAACCTTGCCAATAGCAGAACTGGAATTTGAACTTAAAAAAGGTAATTTACAAGACCTTATTGATTTTATAGCGCAATTATCTAGTATAGTTCCTATTTATTCTCAAGCTAAAAGTAAATATTTTCAAGGCTGTGAACTATCTGGTGAAGAAATTACTAAGCCAAGAAGTTTGCAAATTGAAAGTATTGGAGTAGAGCAGCCGTTTAAACAAGAACTTTTGGATGCGATTGTTTTGCAAGCAGGTCATTGTTTAGCGTGCTTGAAGGACTTTTTAGATAGTAATTGTCATAAAAAAGAAAGCGAAGAACTATTAAGTCGGATACAGTTATTGCAAAACATGCTTGTTTTTGCAAAACCTCTGTTGCAAGCAGAACTTGACATTCATCTAAAAGTTTTGGATGTACTGCTAAAAGACTTATTTGTCCACAAAATGTTGTTTGAGCTTGATAACAATTGGCAAAAAATACAATGTAAGCAACTAGACTTTAAGATAACCAATGTTTTTACAGAAATTATTAAAAAGCAACAACAAATACAATTGGAAAAACTACAAGATAATCTTAATAAAGGCATTTATTCGAGAAACTTTTTTGCGCTGTGGGCTTGGCTAAATCATAATCCTTGGCAAAACATTGTAGAAACTACGGTGAAAGATTACATAATCGAAGAGATAAGGAAGATTGATTTTTCCACATATACGAAAGATATAGTGGCATTAGAATGTATGATAACTTTAACAAAACAATCTTTGCCCAAAGAATTTAGTAAATTTTTTAAAAAACTTAGCAATTTGCTCCATTTAATGGAAACTAAGCAAAGAGATCAAAATATAAGCAAACAAATATTTTCCCTGTTTAAAGCATCATCAGGGCGATTGATTTATCGCGATGCAGGTATTCTTTTAGGTTGGTATTTGCAATTTGGACGGAGAAAAGAAGAAAAACTTGCTAAAACTATTCGCTTGGTGCAAGAGATAAAAAACAAAATACTATTACAAAGCGAAAAAACCTCAAGTTGAAAACTTGAGGTTTTTTTAAAAAGTACTTGCATAAAATGTAAGTATGCAATATAATAAAATCAAAGAGCAAAAAGTCAAAAAGATAAAAAGACAAATATTTAGTAAAACAAATTTATTAAAGAAGTTAACCCGATAAAGCTAAGCAGAGCTATTATGCAAAGGGCATAAAAGTTCAAACGGCGGTTGAGAACTTCTTCGTTTAAAATTGTGTATATTCTTTGCACGGCAGATAAATTATCATCAATATTTTTGCGCCAAGAATCAGCACGCAAGAGCGTGAAGTACAAAGAGTACACTCTAGCATAAAATATGTCTTCTGTTACTCTAAGAGAATTATTTATACGGCTTGTAAGTTCAGCAACGTCTGCCATAAGTTCAATAAGCCTATTTCTCATGCGGCGATAGTTATCTAGTTTTTGCTTGTCTGAAACCATGTTGGTTTTTTCAAGGTCATCGTATATTATCTCGATTTCTTTTTCAAGTAAATCGTCATAATATCTTAGCTCTAAAAATTGAGCATTGGCAAACTCTAGTAAATCTGGTATGTCCATGCTACCTGTTTGGTCATACACTAATGCAGAATCCCACGAAAAATATGCTATGTCATCGGCATAGCAAAGGCAATTTTTCAATGTTTCTTCTCGCATTTGTTTGCTGATAGGTGCTTTGTCTTTTAAAAGCAGTGGTACAATATCCCAGTCGTTTTGCCATTTTTTTAGGTAATATACAACAAAATCTTCTTCAAAATCAGGTTTACGTGGCTTTATCAATGCTGGTTTTATTGTATCAATAACAGAGTCGACAAATTCGGCGATTTTGTCTTCGGGCATATTTTCGCTGGCTATTGCCAAATCTAGAAACTGTTCATAGGTTGTTGTATCTGGCAGATCAATTTTAAGAATTATACTTATTACACCTATATCGAAAATACGTGCTTTGATTTCAGTAAGATGTTTTTTGCCTGCTAAAAATAGCTCATGTGAGCCAAGCTCCACACAAACGGGTGGGTCTTTAAATGCGATGGCTTTTGGTGATACTCTTTCTAGTCGCAGTCTTGAGGCAATTTTATTTCTTGCAGCCCATAAAGCTTGCACGTTATCAAGGTTTATTTCATCGGCTATATCGAATAATCTATATATTATTATACTATTGTTCATAATCGTTCCCCCAAAATAGTTATTATATAGAGTATTCGTTGATTTTTTAAAATTACCTGCTTAAAATTACTTTTAAAATAAAAAAGGGAGGTTTTGCATATGAACCCAGAAAAATTTAGTGAAAATACCAATAGTTTGTTAGAATCTGCACAAAATTGTGCTGTTTTAAATTACAATCAGGAACTTACAAGTGTTCATCTGCTTGTAGCACTTACAGAAGGTGATGGTTTTTTAAATTACCTTTTAATTAAAAATAAAATAAACAAAGATGATTTTTCTAATGATGTAATAGAACTATTAAAACGTATCCCCTCAGTCAAAGGACAAGAGGCTTCATTACGTATGAATACAGCTTTTTCAAGGACTATGCTTGTTGCGGAACAGTTAAGACAACAAGCAAAAGACTCTTTTATTGAGCCTAGACATATTCTATTAGCATTAGTGCGAGATGGCGATAGCGATGTTGTTGCCTTGTTTAAAAAGTATTCACTTACTAAAAATAAAGTAGAGCTAGCAATATCTGAATATTTATCACAAAAAGGTCAAGATCAAGAGTCTAAACAAACCTTAGAAAAATATGGTCAGGATTTGACACAAAAAGCACGCCAAGGTGATCTTGACCCTGTAATCGGGCGTGATGAACAAATACGCCGTACTATTGAAATTTTATCAAGGCGTAAAAAAAATAATCCAGTATTAATTGGTGAGCCGGGAGTTGGCAAAACAGCTATTGTCGAAGGATTGGCAAGGCGTATTGTCGATGGTGATGTACCTGAAATGTTAAAAGGTAAAACTCTTTATGCACTGGATTTGGCATCCTTAGTTGCAGGTGCAAAATTTAGAGGTGAATTTGAGGAACGCTTAAAATCAGTATTAAAAATCATTACTGAATCGCAAGGCGATATAATTATGTTTATTGATGAACTGCATACCGTTGTTGGGGCGGGTGCGGCAGAAGGCTCAATGGATGCTGGCAATATTTTAAAACCTATGCTGGCAAGAGGAGAGGTGCATTGCATAGGTGCGACGACCCTTAATGAATATATAAAACATATAGAAAAAGATTCTGCACTAGAACGAAGATTTCAACCGGTTATGGTCGCTGAACCTAGCGTGGAAGATACCATTTCTATTTTGCGTGGCTTAAAAGAACGATATGAAGTGCATCACGGTATAAGAATTAAAGATACAGCTTTAGTTGCAGCAGCAGTATTATCAAGTCGTTATATTGCTGATAGATTTTTGCCTGACAAGGCGATAGATTTAGTTGATGAGGCAGGTGCTAGACTTAGAACCCAAATAGATTCTATGCCAACAGAATTAGATGAAATAAAAAGACGCATTTTGCAACTGGAAATCGAAGAACACGCTCTAATGCAAGAAGAAGATGCGGCATCTAAAGATAGATTAGATAAAATAAAAAATGAACTCAATAATTTAAAAACTACTTCAAGCAAACTAAGCGAGCAATGGCAAAAAGAAAAACAAGAGATAGTTGATATTAGAGATTTAAAGAAAAATATTGAAGAGATTAAAGCACAAATAGAGTCGGCAGAACGCAGCTATGGCTATGACCTTAATAAACTTGCTGAGATGAAATATGGCACTTTGCCAAGTTTGCAAAAACAATTGCTAGCAAAAGAAACAGAGCTTGAAGGTAATAATCAAGAGCAGAGTTTACTTAAAGAAGAAGTTGATGAAAATGATATTGCTCAAGTTGTAAGCAGTTGGACCGGTATTCCCGTTCAAAAAATGCTAAAAGGTGAAAAAGAAAAACTTCTGCACATTGAAGATACTTTGCACGAGCGAGTAGTAGGTCAAGATCAGGCGGTAGCTGCTGTTAGCGAAGCTGTTTTACGTTCGCGTGCAGGAATTAAAGACCCTAATCGTCCTATAGGTTCGTTTATATTTTTAGGTCCTACAGGTGTTGGTAAAACAGAGCTTGCCAAAGCATTAGCACAAGTATTGTTTGATGATGAACGTGCGATGATTAGAATAGATATGAGCGAATACATGGAAAAACATGCTGTTTCACGCCTAGTAGGAGCACCTCCGGGATATATTGGTTATGATGAAGGTGGACAACTAACTGAGGCTGTTAGAAGAAGACCTTATTGCGTATTGCTTTTAGATGAGATTGAAAAGGCGCACGCTGATGTTTTTAACATTTTGTTACAAGTTTTAGATGATGGTCGTCTTACAGACAGCAAAGGTAAAGTTGTTGATTTTAAAAATACTGTCATTATAATGACAAGCAATCTAGGATCAAGTGAGATTTTAAAAAGACATGGTAATATTGATAAAGAAGAACTTATGACAAATTTAAGTAGCTTTTTTAGACCGGAATTTTTAAACCGTATAGAGGATATTATTGTCTTTTCGCCACTTGATGCAAGCCAAGTTGGACAAATAGCTAAAATTATTTTACAATCTTTAGCAACTAGATTGCATAACCAACTGCAGATAAATTTAAATTGGGATGACAAGGTGTTAAAATTTCTAGCAAAGAGCGGTTTTGATTCTGTTTATGGTGCTAGACCACTAAAACGCTTTATTACTAAAAATATAGAGACAGCTTTAAGTAAAAATATTATTCAAGGTGATGTAAAAGCAAATGATAATATTTATTTAAAGATTGTTGATGATAAGATAGTTATTGAGTAAAAAAAACCACAGATTTTTCTGTGGTTTTTTTATTTTTTAAAAGGATTTTTGTAATTGTTTATAGAATGTAAAATAGTTAAGTATATTTTGCATTTAAAGGAGAAAATTTTGATTATCGGCATAGGTATTGATATAATAGAAATAGAGCGTATAAAAAGAGCTGTTGGAGAGAACAATTTTCTAAACAGGTTTTTTACTCAAGCAGAAATAAGTTATTGTGAACAGAAGAACAAGCAAAAATTTGCTTCTTATGCGGCAAGATTTGCGGCTAAAGAAGCGCTTGTTAAAGCTTTGGGGACAGGCTTTACCAAGGGGAACTTTACAGACATTTGCGTAAAAAATAATCAAGAACAAATGCCGTATATAGAGCTTAGTGGTCATTATTTACTTTTAGCACAAAGTAAAAATGTGCAAAAAATTCATTTGTCCATTAGCCATTGTAAAGAGTATGCAGTGGCACAAGTCGTTTTGGAGGGTTGATATGAAAATAGCACTTGGTGAAGAAATTAAAAGTATTGACAAAAAAGCTGTTGAAGAAGGTTTGATGCCAAGCATTGTTTTGCTAGAAAACGCTGGTTACGCTGTCGCAAACCAATCGCTTTCAATGTTCTCTACCAATAATAGACTTAAAAAAGTTTGCGTTTTTGCTGGCAAAGGAAACAACGGTGGAGACGCTTTTGTTGCGGCGCGTTATCTTGCCAATAGCGGTATTACAGTTCGTGTTTTTGTCTTGGCAGAGGAACAAGATTTGTCTAACGACGCACAAAAGGCTTTTGCAATACTTAAAAATATGAATGTAAAGATAGAGTTTATTGTGAAAAATACCGATTGGAACAAGGTTAATTTGCATGTGGCTTGGGCTGATTTAGTTATTGATGGGATGCTTGGTACTGGGTTTTCCGGTCAGCTACAAGGGGATTTTTTCAATGCCGTAGAGTGTATTAATAGTAGCAATAAACCTGTTTTATCAATTGATATTCCAAGTGGTGTTAATGCTGATACAGGAAGTGTAGAAACTGTAGCTATTTTGGCTACAAGTACCATTTCTTTTGTTTTACCTAAGATGGGTTTGTTTTTGTTACCAGGTAAAAGTTATGTAGGCGATTTGGTAGTAGCTCAAATTGGTATACCTAATAATATTGTCAATATTGTCAATATAGAACAAAATGTTATAACAGCTGATCTTGTACGTAGTTTTTTACCTCAAAGAGCAGTTGATGCTCACAAAAATCAAGCACAAACAGCAGTAGTTGCAGGAAATAAAACTACAAGTGGTGCAGCCGCACTTTGTTCTGAAGCAGCACTACGTTCAGGCAGTGGTATAGTTAAGTTGTTTACTCCGAAAAATGTTTTTGATATTTTAGCCGTCAAATTGACAGAAGTAATGGTAGACTCACTGGATTATGATTTGGAAATTGGAGTTGTTGAAAATATAGAAAATTTGTTTGCTAAAATAGAGAATTTTCACTGCTTGGCTGTTGGTCCTGGACTTGGAACTAAAAGAGCTACAAAGGATTTTGTCATTGATATAATTAAAAATACTGATAAAAAACTTGTTTTAGATGCAGATGCACTAAATATTATTGCAGATAATAGCCAAATATTAAAAGAGACCAAACAACTAGCTATAATAACGCCACACTTAGGTGAAATGGCAAGACTAACAGGGCTTAGCATAGAGCAGATGAAACAAGAAGGAATCGTACGAATTGCTAGAAGATTTGCAGTTTTATGGCGCACAGTTGTTGCGTTAAAAGGTGTGCCAACAATTGTGGCTTTGCCAGATGGACAAATTTTTGTTAATATTAATGGTAATAAAGGTATGGCAACAGCTGGTAGCGGTGATGTTTTGACAGGTATTATTTCAGGGTTTTTAGCTCAAGGGCTACCGGCGCAGGCTGCTGCTATTTGCGGAGTTTATATTCATTCTTTGGCAGGAGACATTGTAGCTAAAGAAGCTCAAATTGGTATGGCAGCAGGTGATATTATCTCGGCAATACCTCGGGCGATAGCAGATTTGAATAATGGATAAGAGGGGATTTTTTTGGGCGCTAAAAAAATAATTATTTTAGCTGTTGTATTAGCTTTAGCGATTTTCAAGCTTTTTGGGTTGGAATTTGATAAACAAGGTACTCCGATAACTTCTGGCGTAGTTATAAAGGTTTTAGATATTGGACAAGGTGATGCTATTTTAATTTTTAGTGGCAAAGAAACCGTATTGGTTGATAGTGGTGATATTGGCGAGAGGGACAAATTATTAGAGCTACTTAAAAAAGAGAAAGTAACTACAATAGATTTGCTTGTCTCAACTCATCCACATGCCGATCATATAGGTGGCATGGATATGGTGCTAAAAAACTTTACAGTTAAAAAGGTTTTAGATAGCGGTTTTGCTCATACAAGTAAGACATATATTGACTATTTAAAAACAATTAAAAATAAAAATATACCGTTTGAAAAAGCTAAACAAGGTAGCGAATACAAACTTGGTGACGGAGTTGTCTTGCAGGTTTTGGCGCCTTTTCCTGCTTTTTTAAAAGACACTAATGGCGATTTGAATAACAACAGTATTGTTCTAAGACTTGTCAAAGGTGATTTTTCTATGCTGCTTACAGGGGATATTCAAAAAGAGGCAGAACATAAACTTGTAAGGGAATTTAAAAGCAATTTGAAAAGTGATGTTTTAAAATCGCCTCATCATTCTAGCCGCACATCTTCAACGATAGAATTTTTAAACGCTGTTGACGCTAAAGATGTTATAATAAGTTGTGCGAAGGTAAATGACTATGGTTTCCCTAAAAAAGAAATTATAAAAAGCTACAAAAATCATAATATGAATGTATATATTACAGCTGATGATGGAACTGTTGTTGTGCAATCAGATGGTAAAAATTATAAAATCAGTAAAAGAGGTTAGTCTATGGTAAATAAAATGGTTTTAGATAGGGTAGAAGGTGATGTAGCCATTTTAATAGAATGTGAAACTTCTGCTATTTTAAAATGCTCTAAAGATTTTTTACCTAAAGATGCAAAAGAAGGCGATGTTTTAAGTGTTTCTTTTGAAATAGACAGTCAAGCTACACAAAATTTAAAAAGGCAAGCAGAAACTTTATTAAAATATTTGATGAAAGATGATTAATGTTTGTATAGTGTTAGGGGTGAGATATTGCGGTTAAAGTTAATTTGTTTAGTTACTTTAATATTTTTTGGGTTAGTAAATATAGTGCAGGCAGCAGAAAAGAATCAAATGAACGCTATTCGCTGGGCTATGCAGCCTAACTCTCCAAGTGGAGCAAAAGTATTGCGTATTGTTATTGATGTTGATGCGCCTACCAAGCCAACTTATACATACGATGAAAAGCAAAAAGTACTTATCATTGAGGCTAAAGATTTATCTATTGGTAAATATACTGGTGTTTTGCCTATAAAATCTGATGTTATAAAGTCTGTAGTGGGTAAAAAAGTATCTGATACATCAAGTCAAATACTTATATATTTTAATAAATCAATGACAAATGACACCTATAAAGTTTTTGGTTTAGCTAAAGACCTAGCAAATAAAAAGCCAGATAGAGTTGTTATTGATATTGTGGAAATAATGCCACTGACTGCTGTAAATCCTACTAATCTGACGCCTAGTTTAAAAGATAAAATTATAGTAATAGACCCAGGTCATGGTGGTAGTGACCCTGGTGCTATTGGACTTGGCAAAACAAGAGAAAAAGATGCTACTTTAGTTATAAGCTTGAAGCTTCGTGATTTGCTTGTCAAAAAAGGTGCGAAAGTATTTATGACTAGAATCAAAGATAATGATGTTCACAGCGCCTCATCTACAGATGCACAAGAGCTTCAGGCGAGAGTTGATGTAGGTGTTAAATATAAAGCTGATGTTTTTGTGAGCATTCATCATAACGCAAGTGCAAATAGAGATGTTGGTGGTATATCAACATATTATTTTGCTAAAACAAAATATGACGGTATGCTTGCAGATAGTGTGCAAAAAAACATGATTAAAAGTTTTGCATTAGATGATTTAGGTATAAGGCAAGCAGGTTTTTATGTTACCAAAAGAAGTCCTATGCCAGCTGTCTTACTTGAAATAGCTTTTATATCAAATCCGAAGGAAGAAAGACTTTTAAAAAGTAATTGGTTTTGCAGCAAAATGGCTACAAGCATTGCAAATGGATTAGAGGATTATTTTAATAGTGCTGCTGGAGGGAAAAAATGATTAAAAAAATAGCCTTAGCTATTGCATGTATTGCAATTATTGCAACAGGGGTTGTATTTTGGCTACAAGATACTAAAGCTGATAAATCGTTATCAAAACAAGAAACTGTTAAAGAAACAGAGCAATTACAAAAAAAATATTTTGCAGTATACAGAGTGGATAAAAACAATGATGTATTAGTTAGAGAGATATACGAACAACCAAAAACAGACAATATCGATTTGTTGCAAGTGTCTATGGAAACTTTAATAAAAACTTCTCCACAAAAAGATGGTCTAATCAATCTTTTCCCAGAGCGTTTAAAAATTCTTAATGTAAAAAAGATAGGTTCCTTAGTGCAGGTGGATTTTAGTAAGGATTTGCTACAAAAAAAAGTTGGTGGCTCAATGAATGAAATTTTGCTTGTCGGTTCCATTGTAAACACGCTGACAGAATTACCTGGGGTAGATAGTGTACAGATATTGGTTGAAGGTAAAAAAATAGAAACTATAAGTGGTCATCTTGATTTAACTGATCCTATTAAACGAAATGAAAGTATTATAAAAAAATAGCCACATTGTGGCTATTTTTATGTTATGTTGTCTTTATAGCTATTTTTTTGTGCTATAATAAAAAAATAAAAAATAATTTATAGGTGTTTTATGTTAAAAGAATTTTTTTGCTCTAATGTTGAACAAACACAAAAATTAGCATTTTGTTTAGGCAAGCTCTTGCAAGATGGTGATTTTATACAACTAAATGGTCAGATTGGTGCAGGAAAAACTAGTTTTGTCAAAGGTTTGGCATTAGGGTTAGGTTTTGGTGATGATATAACAAGCCCTACCTTCAATATTATGAACGAATATAACAAAGAAGATGTAACTTTGAAGCATTTTGATTTGTATAGACTGCAAACAGAATCTGAATTAGATGAGACAGGTTTTTTTGAATATATTGAACAAAAGGGAATAAAGGTTGTGGAATGGTCTGATCTTTTTGTAAAGTTTATGCCTGAGCAGTCTTTAGTTATAGAAATTAAAGTTTTACCGTTTGGGCGGCATATAATTTTCAAAGCTAATGGTCAAAGGTATACAAGTATTTGTGAGGAGCTGGAAAATGCTGATTTTAGGGGTTGATACATCAACTACTGTTTGTACGGTAGCATTATATAACGGTGAGAAGATTTTGGCAAATCTAGCTTTAGATAATGGTTTTACCCATTCCCAAACAATGATGGTGCAGATAGAATTTTTACTCCATAGTGCTAATATAATGCCAAAAGACTTAACAGGTATTGCTGTGAGCACAGGACCTGGTTCTTTTACAGGACTTAGGATAGGCATTGCAACAGCAAAAACTATGGCTTATGCTTTGAAAATTCCTATTGTAGGAATAGATACCATGCTTTCTTTAGCATATAATATGCCTGTCTTTAACTCTTTTTTGTCTCCACTCATTGATGGACAAAAGGGAAATTTTTATCAAACTATCTATAAATGGGAAGATAAATTAATGCAGGTTGCGCCAATGCAACTCAAAACTTACCAAGAGGCATTGGACACTTTATCTGGATTTGATGAAAAATGTTTTTTGCTTGGTGATGTAAAAAATGATATTGTTTTGCCTGAAAATGTATTTTTAGCACCAAAGCAATTAATAAAGCCTTGTGCTAAAAGCATTGCTATTTTAGGCTATGAAAGAATAAAGCAAAATGACATTGATGATATGTTTGAATTAGAGCCTTATTATGTAAAAAAATCGGAAGCGGAAATATTATGGGACAAGAAAAACAATGCCAATTTAAAATAATGCAACAAGAAGATATAGACAGCGTGTTGCAAGTAGAAAAAGATGCTTTAAAAGGCTTGTGGACAAAAGCGATATTTCAAGAAGAGATGGCTAATCCATTAGCTAACTATATAGTACTTTCTTATGATGATGAAATTGTCGCTTATGCTGGGTTTTGGCTGATAATTGGTGAAGCCCATGTAACAAACATCGGTTTAAAGACAAAGTTGCACGGTAGAGGGCTTGGCAAACAACTTGTTCAAAAATTAATTGATTTAGCGATTGAAAAAAAAGCAGAAGTGATTTTTTTGGAAGTTAGAAAATCAAACCAAGTCGCACAAAATCTATATAAATATTTTGGTTTTGAAGTTATTGGTTCAAGGCGTGGATATTATGTGGATAATAATGAAGATGCTATACTAATGAAAAAAGATTTGCTGTAAGAGGATAAAAATGCGAAAAGATACTTATATTTTAGCAATAGAGACAAGTTGTGATGAAACGAGCGCGGCAGTGGTTGTAAATGGGCGAGAAGTTTTGTCCAATATAATTTCTTCACAAATACCAATTCATCAAAAATTTGGCGGTGTAGTTCCAGAGATAGCCTCAAGACATCATGTCAAACAGATACTGCCGGTAATTGACATGGCTTTAGAACAAGCAAAAATAAAGCTCGAACAAATAGACGCTATAGCAGTAACTTATGGACCAGGACTTGTGGGGGCTCTTTTAGTGGGAATTGCGGCAGCTAAGGGATTAGCTTATAGTTTAAACAAACCTCTAATAGGTGTAAATCACCTGCAGGCACATATATTTGCTAATTTTATTGAATACAAGGAACTTGAGCCTCCCTTTATTTCTTTGGTTGTTTCTGGTGGACATACTTTGCTAATCACAGTTGATGATTATAATAACTTTGAATTACTTGGAAAGACACTAGACGATGCTGCTGGTGAAGCTTTTGATAAGATAGCAAGAGTAATGAATTTGCCATATCCTGGTGGTCCTCAAATAGAAAAATTAGCTTTGGGTGGTAATAAAAAGGCTATTGATTTTCCAAGGGCGATGAAGGCGGATAAGCATAATTTTAGTTTTAGCGGCTTAAAATCATCTGCTATTAACTATTTGCATAATACAAAACAAGCAAATATGCAACTAAATGACAAAGATATAGCGGCAAGTTTTCAAGCGGCAGTAATAGATGTGCTTTGTGATAGGGCGGTTACGGCATTAAAAGAGACGGGGTTGAAAAAGTTGGTTTTAGCTGGTGGCGTTAGCGCGAACAATCAATTGCGATTAGAAATGCAAGATCATCTTGTGAAAATGGATGCCAAGCTTTATTACCCTCCGACACTACTTTGCACAGATAACGCAGCCATGATAGGCTGTAGGGCTTATTATATGTTTAAAGAGGATAAATTTAGTGCTTTAAATTTAAATGCTGTACCATCGCTTTCTCTTGTTTGTAATTAAACTAATATATCCACAGGCAAACATCTGTATATTTGTTTATAATTGCCAAAAGCATTGGTAAATCAAGATAAATACTTGTTGATAACTATGTGGATAACTGTGGATAAAACTATAATTAGTAAATAAAATAAAAAAATCAATTGTTTTTTTAAAAAATCAGTTGATTTTTTTTTAGCTTTTTTGTATTATAGTAATTAGGTTAGCACTCCTTTAAGATGAGTGCTAACAATTAAATGTTAAAACAATTTCAGGAGGGAAATAAGAATGTTAAAACCGCTTGCAGACAGAGTTATTATTGAAGTTCTTGCAAAGGAGGAAAAAACCAAAAGCGGTATCGTTTTACCAGATACAGCTAAGGAAAAACCACAAGAAGGTAAAATTGTTGCTGTAGGTTCAGGAAAAATTTTAGAAAACGGACAAAAAGTCCCAGTAGAAGTTAAAGCTGGCGACAAAGTAATTTTCTCAAAATATGCTGGTACAGAAGTTAAACTTGATGATAAAGAATATCTAATTTTAAGTGAAAGAGATATTCTAGCTATTGTAGAATAAAGGTTATGGAGGTATAAATAATGGCAAAACAAATTATATTTGATGAACAAGCACGTCGTAGCTTAGAGCGTGGAGTGAACGCTTTAGCTGATGTTGTAAAAGTAACACTAGGGCCAAAAGGTCGTAATGTAGTACTAGATAAAAAATTCGGTGCACCAACAATTACTAACGATGGAGTAACAATCGCTCGCGAAGTAGAACTTGAAGATCCGTTTGAAAATATGGGCGCTCAACTTGTAAAAGAAGTTGCTACAAAAACTAATGACGTAGCAGGTGACGGTACAACAACGGCAACACTTTTAGCACAAGCAATGGTTAGAGAAGGTATGAAAAACGTTGCTGCCGGTGCAAACCCAATGATAGTTAAAAAAGGTATCCAACTAGCAGTTGATACTCTAGTTGAGGAAATTAAAACAGTTGCTAAAAAAGTAGAATCCAAAGAAGCTATTGCACAAGTAGCCTCAATCTCTGCTGCAGATAGTGATATTGGAGGCTTGATTGCCGATGCTATGGATAAAGTCGGTAAAGATGGTGTAATCACTGTTGAAGAATCCAAAACTATGGGTACAGAACTTGAAATAGTTGAAGGTATGCAATTTGATCGTGGTTATATTTCACCATACATGGCAACAGACCCAGATAAAATGGAAGCAATTTTAAATGATCCATACATTTTAATCACTGATAGAAAAATCAATGTAATAAATGATTTACTTCCAGTATTAGAAAAAGTTGTACAACAAGGTAGAGAGCTACTAATCATTGCTGAAGACGTAGAAGGAGAAGCGTTAGCAACACTAGTTGTAAACAAATTGCGCGGAACATTTAAAGCAGTTGCAGTAAAAGCTCCTGGCTTTGGTGATAGAAGAAAAGCTATGCTTGAAGATATTTCTATTTTGACAGGCGGCACAGTAATTTCTGAAGAAGTTGGCAGAAAACTAGACAGTGTAGACCTAGAAGATCTTGGTCGCGCTAGACAAGTTCGCGTTAATAAAGAACTTACAACAATTGTTGATGGTAATGGCGAAAAAGTACTTATTGATGCAAGAGTTGGACAAATAAAAGCGCAAATTGAAGAGACAACATCTGACTTTGATCGTGAAAAACTACAAGAAAGACTAGCTAAACTATCTGGTGGCGTTGCAGTTATTAAAGTTGGTGCTGTAACAGAAGTAGAACTTAAAGAGAAAAAACTACGCATTGAAGATGCTCTAAACGCAACACGTGCAGCAGTTGAAGAAGGTATTGTTGCAGGTGGTGGTGCAACTCTAATTAACATTCAAAAATCACTAAACACTATTAAAGTAACTGGTGACGAAAAAACAGGTGTAGAAATAGTCTTCCGTGCTATCGAAGAACCTGTTCGCCAAATTGCTAACAATGCTGGCTTAGAAGGTTCAGTTGTTGTAGCAAATGTAAAAGCTAAAGGCAAAGGTATGGGCTTTAACGTACTTACTGAAAAATACGAAGATATGATTGCTGCAGGCATTGTTGACCCAGCGAAAGTAACTCGTTCAGCTTTGCAAAACGCTGCAAGTATTGCTGCAATGATTTTAACAACAGAGAGCTTAATTGCTGACAAACCATCAAAAGATGCTCCAATGCCTCCAATGGGTGGTATGGGCGGCATGGGTGGTATGGGCGGCATGATGTAAAAATAAAATAAACCTTGCATTAAGCCAAGGTTTATTTTAATCAAAAGTTCGTTTGACCACATTTTGACCAAATAGAAAATTTTAAAGTAGACCTTCCATTAGTTTAGAAAACTTTTGGGAGGTCGCTTTTTTCATTTCTTTGGTTATATGTAAATATAATTTTATAATTGTAACTTTATCTACTATAGCTTTAATAGTTTTAAAGTCTAGCAATAAAAAATAATATAAAAGTATATTTCAATAATATCTTGAAATATACTTTTTGTTTTAATCAATTTTTATTATATTCAAAAAATTCTAAATTAGTATAAATTTTATAAAATTTTTAAAACATTATTTAGTATTATTATGATGCAACTTATATCTATAAGTAAGAGTTTGTATAAAAAATATAAAAATAGAAAATAGAGTTTGCTAGTAGTTGCTTTTACAGCTTTAATATATTAGTTGGCATGAAATTTGCTTAATTATTAGATGTAGTGTTAAATGTATTGTATTTGCATTTTAAAAAGTTGGGGGGCTAAATATTGATAAATAATATCATTAATGTTTGGGACAATATTGAAAGAAAAATTGCAATGATAACAATTTTTGGTGCATTTTTACTTACTTTTATTGAAGTTATTGCAAGGCTATGTTTTAACACATCTTTTTATTGGGCTAAGGAATTTATAATTTTTTTTACAATTTGGTCTACTTTTTTGGGGGCAAGTCAAGTAATAAAGAAAAGCAAACATATTCGATTATCCGTTCTGGTTGATATGTTAAGTCCTAAATGGCAACTGTATTTTGATTTTTTTAATATTGCACTAGGTGTTATTTTCAGTGTGCTTTTAACTTACAGCGGCACAAATTTAATGATACACGCGTATTCGACTGGTGTAACTTCTACTTCTTTAGCC
Organism: uncultured Acidaminococcales bacterium; assembly: GCA_964551985.1. Taxonomy (GTDB): domain Bacteria; phylum Bacillota; class Negativicutes; order Acidaminococcales; family JAISLQ01; genus CAZKFG01. The sequence goes on along the minus strand of CAZKFG010000001.1, from coordinate 73,331 downwards.
AAAACACCTCTATGGATTCCATATATGATTATGCCGTTAGGTGGATTTTTATTTACTATAAGGTTTATAGAGTTGTTTTTTTCAACATTGTATATAGCAAAGAATGAAAAGAAAACAGAGGTGATCAGCAAATGATTTTAACTGTTTTGTGTATTTTTTTATTTTTGTTGCTTACAGGTTTCCCAGTAGCTTTTAGTGCAGCGCTTACTTCAGCTATTTGTTTTTATATGTTTGATTTTTCTTCTATAACAACAATTTCACATATAATGTATAGTTCTTTAAATAATTTTTCACTTGTTGCTTTGCCTTTGTTTATTATTGTTGGAGTTATAATGTCCAAGGGATTGCTAGTAAAATATATGTTTGAATTTGCTAATAGCTTATTTAAAAATTTACGTGGCGGTCTTGGCATAGCGGCAATTATTACAAGCGCTGTTTTTGCAGCTATAAGCGGTTCGAGCCTTGCTAATGCAGCAGCACTAGGAATGATTTTATTGCCATATATGGTTAAATATGGTTATGATAAAGGATTTACTTGCGGCATTTTGGCTACGGGTGGAACATTGGGTATTTTAATTCCGCCTAGTTTAACAATGATTATTTATGGTAGCATAACAGAGCAATCTATTGGTAAATGTTTTATGGCAGGTTTTTTACCAGGTATTTTTGCAACATCAGTTTTGGCAATTTTTACTTTTTTCTGGGCATCTAATAAGAGAGTAAAAAGCCACGTTAAAGAACCAGTGTCATTAAATGAAATAGTGCTTACTTTTAAAGAATCATTTTTGATTTTGCTTGCGCCAACCATAATAATAGGTGGTATTTATGGTGGTATTTTTACTGCTGACGAGAGTGCTGCTATTGGTGTTGCATATTGTCTTGCTATAACTGTTTTTTATTACAAAACAATTAAGCTAAAAGATATTCCCGAAATATTCGCTGAAGGGGCTGTGGCATCATCTCAAATATTAGTTGTTTTTAGTGGTGTTATGGTTTTTGCCTACATAATTACAATAAGTCAAGTTTCTAATGAGATAATTGAATGGATTATTGGAATAGGATTATCGCCTATAGTGTTTATGTTAGCTGTAAATGTCTTACTGTTGTTTTTAGGCTGCTTATTAGATGTCATTTCGATAATGTTAGTTACTATTCCTATTTTATATCCTGTTTTGATTCAACTAGGATTTGAACCACTTCATATTGCTGTTATTTATACTATTAATATGGAGATAGGTACTATAACACCACCTATTGGAATGAATTTATTTGCATTGTCTGGCTCTACAGGTACACCTGTATCGGAGGTCGCTAAAGGAGCTTTACCTTATGTTATTGTCATGTTGTTAATTTTAGCAGTTATTATAATGGTGCCAGAGCTTAGCACTTGGTTACCATCAAAAATATAAAATTTAGGAGGGAGAAAAATGATTCTTTTCAAAAATAAAAAAACATTAGTGTCTATGGTGGTTTGTTTGCTGATTTCTATGCTTTTTATTGGGTGTGGTGGTAGTGAGAAAAAAACAAAAGCAATCGAAATACGCTGGTCTTATGACATGCCAGCAAATGGTACTATGTCAGTTGTACCAGAAACTTTTAAAAAATTAGTTGATGCTGATCCTGAATTAAAAGGGAAGGTTACGGTAAAGCTATATCCAGCTTCACAGCTTTATAAACCTGCTGAAGCATTAGATGCTGTTGCCAGAGGCGATGTAGAGATGATTTCACTGGCAAACTGGTATCTAGCAGCTATAAGCCCTAAGGTTACTACATTTGATTTACCATTTTTATTTAATAATGTTAACTCTATGAATAAATTTTTAACAAGTGATTTAGCAAAAGAAATTTGGCAGCCACTAGAACAAAAGGGTATTGTGTGTTTAGCCTCTGCCGCTACTGGGCCATACAGTATTATTACAAATGGAAAACAAGTTGTCTTACCTCAAGATGCCACAGGTCTTAAGGTTAGAAGCTTGGGCGATGGTTCATTGACATGGCTTGCAGTTGGTGCCTCTCCTGTGGATTTGCCAGCTGGAGACATTTTTGTTGCTATGCAAAGAGGAATGATTGATGCAGCTGATATTGGACCTGTTTCTGTAAAAGAGAGAAATTTATTTGAGGTTACAAAGTATTATCTTGATGCATTTGTTCATTCTACGGTTATTACCCAATTGGCTAACAAAAAATTTTTAGAAGGATTACCAGATGATATCAAAGTTAAAGTTTTAAAACACATGAAGGATGCTGAGAAAAAGCATCATGAAGTTGTTGATGAAGCAAGTAAAAAAGCAGTTGAAGAAATTAAACAAAAAGGTGGTCAAGTATATATTTTAACTAGTGAACAAAAAGAGACTTGGGTTAAAGCGGTAATACCAGTTTATGAAAAACTTGGTAAAGTTGTTGGAGAAGAATTTTTACAAAAAGTTAAAGCAAGTCAAAAGTAGTAAGAAGATACTTAAATTTTAAAACGCATCTTTAAAAGATGCGTTTTAAAAAAATAAAATATATAAATTATAAAAAATAGTATGTATAAAATTTTAACAAAAAACAGAAAAGTTAAAAAAATGTACGTAGTGATTAAAACTCAAAAAAATGATAAAAGGAGAGTAGTTATGAAAAGCAAACAAATTTTTGCAGTATTATTGGTTGTGGTTTTAATTATGGTTGGTGGTTGTGGACAACAGGCAGAGAAAAAAGATGATACAAAGGTTTATAAACTAAAAGTGGCGGATGCTTTTCCTGCAACACATTTTTTCACGGTGAATGGATTGAATAAGTTTATGAAAATGGTAGAAGAACGATCAAAAGGACGTATAAAATTTGAACATTTTCCAGGTGGTCAATTGGGTAAACAAGTAGATATGATAGAACTTGTCAAAAATGGTGTTGTAGATGTAGCTGTTGTCGGTCCTTCATATGTGAGCGGAAAAGTGCCTTTGAGTAATGTATTTGATTTACCAGGAATATATCCGACATCAAGAGTTGGGGCAGAAGCTTTCTGGCATTTAAGTCAAGGTATTTTGTATGATGAAGAGTTTAAAAAGCATAAAATAAGACCAGTATTTAATATGGCGTATAATCCAAATGATTTATTTTATAATTCTAGTAAATTTATAACAAAACCTACAGACGTAAAAGGAATGAGGTTTAGAGTGCCAGGAGTGTCGGCAGAAATGGGTATGGGTAATATGGGCGGTGCAGCGGTCAACATAGTGCCACAAGAGATGTATGAAGCAACATATAGAGGTACTGTTGATGGTTGCGTATTAGCTTTTGAAGCACTAGACCAATATAAAATGCAAGAAGTTTTAAAAATGGCAACTAAAGGTGTTAATATGAATGGTTGGATAGCTACTTATTGTATTAATGAAAAAAGTTTCAATGCTTTACCAAAAGATTTGCAAAAACTTATATTAGATTGCGGTTTAGAGGCTACAATTGCCTTAGGTGATTATGTTACAAAATCTGGGGAAGATTATCAAAAAAAATATGAACAAAGTGGTATGAAAGTATATGTGTTAAATGATGCCGAACAAAAAGCATTTAGAGATGCCACAGATCCAGTTGTACAAAATTGGGTAAAAACCCAAAGCGCCAAAGGGCTTCCAGCTCAAAAAGTATTAGATGCAACAAGAGCTAAAATTGCAGAAGTTGAAAAATCAGTTGCTAATAGCAAAAAATAGTATTGCTACTTTAAAGCAATGGAAAGTGAGTTTGTTATGATTCAAGAAGCTGATAAAAACAAAAGTATAATTGATAAAGTAGAACAATTATGCCTATTTGTTGCGGGGACTGCATTGTTGGCATTAATGTTTATCACTAGTTTAGACACTATTTTAAGATATTTTTTCAGAGCGCCACTTGTTGGCGTGTTGGAGCTTAGTGAAGAATATTTTATGGTGGCAATAATTTATATGCCGCTTAGTTATGTATACGTTCACGGAGGACACATAAAAGTAGAATTGATAGAGCGATTTTTCCCTAAAAAAATTAAAGAGAAATTAGCCTTATTTAATACTTTAGTTGGTATTGCTATGTTTGCTTTTATAGCATACTGCTCAATTCCACCAGTATTGGAAGCTTTTCAAAATAGTGAACATAGTGCATCAGCTTTAGCTTATCCTATGGCACCAGCGTATTTGATGGTCACAATAGGTTCTGTTTTGGTTTGCGTTAGAGGCGTTCAAACTCTCTTTGGTTGGATTAAGTTAGATCATTAAGTATGAATGGGGGGATAAAATGATTTTAATTCCATTATTTTTAATGTTGATTTTGTTAATGATAGGTCTTCCGGTTGCTTTTTCTATGGGTATAACCGGAATAATTGGTATTTGGATGATTGGTGGTTTAGACAGTGTCTTAGGGATTGTGGGAACATCACCCTTTAGGAGTGCGGCACACTACACTTTAACAACTGTACCGTTGTTCATTTTGATGGCAGGATTTATTACAAATTCTAATATAACACGAGATGTATTCCAAGTTGCATATAAGTGGTTTGGTCATTTACCAGGTGGAGTAGCAATTGCAACAGTTTTTGCAAATGCTGGGTTTGGTGCAATGTGTGGTTCTAGCACTGCAACAGCGGCTGCTATGTCGTCTGTTGTAGTGCCGGAGATGCAAAAATTAAAATATAAAGATGAATTAATAGCCGGTTCGGTTGCTGTCGCAGGTACTTTAGCCGTATTAATTCCTCCTAGTGTACCTATGATCATATTTGGTACAGCTACAGAAACTTCTGTTGGTAAGCTTTTAATTGCTGGACTTGTTCCTGGAATTATTTCAACAATTATTTTGGCAGCAACAATTATAATATGGGTAAAAATTAATCCTAGTATTTGTCCTAGTATTCCAGCTTTTTCTTGGCAAGATAGATTTGCCAGTGTCAAGGCAGTATTTCCTGTGCTTGTGCTATTTGCAATAGTGATTGGTTCTATTTACTCTGGTTTTGCAACGCCAACAGAAAGTGCGGCAATAGGTGCTTTAGGTGCACTTTTGATTGGTATAGGAATGAGAAGACTTGATAAAAGTGGAATTGTAAAAGCTGTTGTGTCCACTATAAATACAACAGGTACAATATTTGTAATAATAATTTGTGCAACGATTTTTGGATATTATTTGACTATTAGCCAAATTCCACAATATATTGTACAGATAATATCATCTTTAGAGGTTAATCGTTGGGTTATTATGATGCTTTTGGTAGTTTTATATTTAGCTTTGGGTTGCATAATGGATCAAATAGCTATTTTGATGCTTACGCTTCCGATGGTTTTTCCAGTTGTACAATCTTTAGGTTTTGACCCAATTTGGTTTGGTGTGATTGCGATTGTTTTAGTAGAGATTGGGTTGGTTACTCCACCAGTAGGTCTTAATGTCTTTATCGTAAGTTCCGTTGGGAAAATAGAGCTCGGGACAGCATTTAAAGGTTCAATGGTGCTTTTAATTGCTTGTGTAATTTCTTTAATAATATTTATGGCTTTCCCTGAGATTATTTTATGGCTACCTAATCAAATGTAAAAATTAACACATACCTAGTTTCAATAGGTATGTGTTTTTTATTATGCTTTATTAAGTTTTGGTTTATTGCACAATATAGGCAAAAAATAATATATGAACAAATCCTTAAAAACATAAGAGTTTTGTTGAATTGATAAGATATAAAAAAAATTAAGTTTTCAATTTATTATAAAGAGTTGGTATTGATATTTTTAAAATATCAGCAATTTTCTTTTTATCTTCGAGAGTGTCTCCATATTTTTTGAGCATTGCTTTTATTATTTTGAGTTCATATGTTTCTACATACTCTTTTAAAGATGTATGTTCATCAATAATTGGCTCGTTAGAAATATCGTCATTAATTGTATCTTTTTCAAGAGAATATGTTTGCATTGGTAGCTCGTTAATAATATCATTGTCACAAGTATAAGCAGCGAAATATACGGCATTTCTTAACTCTCTTATATTACCTGGCCATGTTTGATAAGCCATATTTTTATATGTTTTTTGAGAAAACTTTAGTGCTCTGCCGTATTTGCAGTTCCATTCTTCTAAAAGATAATCAGCTAGCATTGGTATGTCATCAAGCCTGTCTCTTAGGCTGGGCAATTTTAATGTAAAGACTGCTAACCTATAATACAAGTCTTCTCTAAAAGTACCTGCTTTAACTAGCGATGATAAATCTTTATTTGTTGCTGCGATTACTCTTACATCTATTGGGTGCTCTGATGTGCTACCGATTTTTCTTATTTTGCGCTCTTGCAATACTCTCAGTAGCTTAGCTTGCAAATCAAAAGGTAATTCACCTATTTCATCTAACATTATAGTTCCTTTATTAGCCATCATAAATAAACCTATTTTACCATTTTTGTCTGCTCCTGTAAAAGAATTTGGTTCATAACCAAAAAGCTCGCTTTCTATTAAATTTGGTGTAAGTGTAGAACAGTTTACAGGAATGAAAGGCATATTATTTCTTGGGCTGTGGTTGTGTATAGCTTGAGAAAATAATTCTTTGCCTGTGCCACTTTCGCCAATTATCAATATGTCGGTATCATAAGAAGCAACTTTTTTAGACACTTCTATAACTTTTGAAAAAGATTTTGATTTACCTATGATATCTTTAAATGAATGTTTAGCACTGTATAAATTGTTTTTAAATGATGTTAGTTCTAAAGAGAGGCTTTTATTTAGACTAATGGCTTTTTCGAGATTTTGATTTAATTGCAAAATACGTTGATTTTCTTTTAAAAATGATATTCCACCAACAATCTTATTTTTGTAAAACAAAGGAATGGACATATCTACAACAGTATTTGATATTGTTTTGCTTAATATATCAGTTCTCGTTTGACCTGTATGAATTACTTGTTGAAGATTGGTTTCTGGGCGTACCTCGTATAAGTATTTATCTAATAAATCTTGTTTTTGGTGATTTATAAGTTTTAAATACTTTTCATTGGCAAAACGTATCTTGAATTTTGCATCTGCTATAATCATGGCTGTTGGGATGGAGGTTAATATACTATATGAGACACCGTTAGGGTTTAGGAGCATATTGAAAAAAGTATCAAGGTTATTTGTTCTACTCATAAAAAACCTCACTTGATTTAAGGAATACTTTATTGTATCTAAAAATTTAAAATTTTTAGAATAATTATTTATATATTATAAACCTTAACAGTTATTTTTACAAATAATTTATAGTAGATAGATTCCAAGCACTTTTACAGATTTTTTGCACTTTTTAATTTTGGCACGGTTTTTGCTTTATAACTATGGAATACAAAAGCATTAAGAACACTACATGGATTTCAAAGCTAGAAAAATTAATATTGCAAGAGGTGGAAATATGACAGTTAGGTTAACTACTACAGAGCGAGAAATGTTAGATGGTAAAAACGGTGAAGCTGTTCAAATTGCAATGGAAGTGTTGTTGGATTTAGCAGAAGCTTTTGGTGCACAATGTTTCATCCCAGTGGCATCTGTACAGGCAATGGCGCATTATGGCTCTGTACACGATGCTGGGTTACAGTGGTTGGAAAAATTAGCTGGTTTGGGTGGGAAGTGTTGTGTGCCAACAACACAAGATCCAGCATCAATTCCTTTCGATAGTTGGGAACAAGAAGGCTTTGACAGTAAATATGCTAATAAGCAATTAAAAATGGCACAAGCAGTAAAGCAGTTAGGAGAAGTTTTGACATGGAGTTGCACTCCTTATAATGTTGGCGTTGTGCCACGCTTTGGTGAAAATATTGCTTGGGCAGAATCTTCCGCTGTCTCTTATGCAAATTCTGTTATTGGAGCAAGAACAAACAGAACTCCGGCAGGTTTAGCTATTTGTGCCGCTATTACTGGTAGAATTCCTAAAGAACGTATGTATTTAGATGAAAATCGCATAGCAACAGTAAAAATAAATTTACAAGTTAAAGAATTGACTATGTTAGATTATAACACTTTAGGAATTATGTTAGGGAAATTTGCTGGTACAAAAATTTGTGCTTTTGATGGTGTTCCAATAAATTGCACAAGTGATAATTTAAAATATCTTGGTGCGGCAGCAGCATCAAGTGGCAGTGTAGCACTTTATCATATTTTAGGAGTAACACCAGAGGCCACAGGTAAAGACCCGTTTGCTGGTCAAAAACCGGAACAAGAAATTACCTGGACATATGAGGATATTAAAAGCACTCAAAAACAAATGACTACATCATCGTCTGGTGAACCAGAGATTGCAGTTGTTGGTTGTCCTCATTATTCTATTTGGGAATTAAAGATGTTAGCGGATTTAGTGCAAGGGAAAAAGGTAAAGCCTAACAAAGAGTTTTGGGTATATACGCCATTTGCTACTTATAATACTGCCGAAAGAATGGATATAATACACAATTTAAAACAAGCAGGTATAAAAATATTAACATCTAGTTGCCTTGTTATTAGCCCATTTCCTCGTGGGTATAAGACTATTATTACTGATTCTGGTAAATTTGCTAGTTATTTGCCTTCCGAACATGGTGTGGGATTGATTTACGCGTCTGTTGATGATTGCGTAAAGGCTATATTAGCTTAAAGGATGGTAAAGATAATGGAGAAAATTATTTTAAAAGGACGAAAAATAGTTGGTGGTATAGTTGAAGGACAAGCCTTGGTTAGTGATGTTGCGCTTGTTTGGTCGCACGGAGTTGATCCTGCAACTGGGAATATTGATGATGTGAGAGTTCCTCTAAATGGTATTTGCGTTAAAGATACCGTTTTAATTTACCCATATGGCAAAGGTTCAACTAGCACATCAACTTGGATGTTAGAAACTATAAGATGCAATAATGCACCAAAAGCTATTTTGAATATGGAAACAGAAGGACTTATAGCTGTTGGCTCTATTTTAGGAAAAAAACTCTATGATAAGGTAATGCCAATAGTTGATAGATTTGACAAAAATATTATAGAAATTGTCAAAACAGGTGATTGGGTTAAAGTTGATGGAGATAGAGGCATTATTGAGATTACTAAAAAATAAGTGAGGTGATAGCTTTGTTAAAAGGTGCGTTAGAGGGCATAAAAATAGTTGATTTGAGCCGGGTTTTAGCAGGACCTTTTTGTACTATGCTTTTAGCCGACATGGGTGCAGAAGTTATAAAGATTGAAGAACCTAGTAAAGGTGATGATACAAGAGGTTATCCGCCATTTTTGCCGGATGGTTTTAGCGCTTATTTTGGCAATATGAATAGAAATAAAAGCAGTATAACTTTGGATTTGAAAAATCAAAAAGGTAGAGAGGTTTTTTTTGAGCTTGTCAAAACAGCAGATGTTATTGTGGAAAACTATAAGCCTGGTACGATGAAAAAGTTAGGTGCTGATTATGAGCAACTGAAAAAAATCAATGAGAAAATTATTTTTGCTTCAATTTCTGGCTTTGGTCAAACTGGTTGTTATTCGCAAAGACCAGGTTATGACATTATAGGTCAAGCAATGGGTGGACTTATGAGCGTTAGTGGTTGGCCAACTTCTCCACCAACTAGAAGCGGTACAGCAATGGGTGATATTTTAGGCGGACTTAATTGTTGTATTGGTATTTTGGCAGCGATAAACAGTCGTAATAACACTGGCAAAGGGCAATCTATAGATGTATCATTGGTAGATTGTGTTGTAAGTTCAATGGAGACACTGCTGCAAATTTATCTTGTGGAAGGTCGAGTTCCTGGTAGAACGGGCAACAGGTATGAATTTATTTGCCCTTATGATACCTTTGAAGCTCTAGATGGATGGGTAGTTATAGCTGTTGGCAATGACGCCGTCTGGGAAAGGTTTTGTAAAACTATTAACAGGTTGGATTTGTTAGCAAATAAAAAATATGAACATAATCCAAATCGAGTAAAAAACCATGCAGAATTGACCAAAGAAGTTGTTTTGTGGACTAAAGATAAAACTGTAGCAGATATTGTCGATTTGCTTTTGAAAAATAGTATACCTAGTGCACCTATTTATACTGTAGACAAAATCGTAACAGATAAGCACATTGTAGAAGATAGAGAAATGATTGTTGATATGCATACACCAAGTGGTCAGACGATGAAAGCAATTGCTTGTCCAATAAGATTTTCTGATACAGTAACAACTATTCGCAAAGGACCACCATTATTGGGTGAGCATAGTGAACAAATATTAGAAAAAGTACTTGGCTTTAATAAAGAAAAAATTGAACAATTCAAAAAAGCTGGTGCTTTAGGGGTAAATGAGGGATAAAAATATTTTAAATGGGGGTTTTTATTATGTCAGTTTTTAAATATCCAAAAAAGGTAAGTATTGGTGACATTACAATTCGTGATGGTTTTCAGCATGAAGAAAAGTTTATTTCTACTGAGGCAAAGTTGTATTATGCAGAGCAACTTATAATTGCTGGTTTAAGAAAAATAGAATTGACAAATCTTGGTAATCCTACTAACATGCCGCAATTTAAAGATGCGCAAATTCTGCTAGAGCGTCTTAGAAATAGCAAAAATATTTCAAGATTTGGAATTGACATGAAAGATGTCGAAATAACTTGCGTAACAATTCGTGAGTCTGCAGTAGATAGAGCCATTGAATTGAAAAAACAAGGCGTTGGTCCTGATAGGATATTGATGATGGTGTCAACAGACGAAGAGCATCATTATGCTAATTCTGGTACAACTTTACCTGAATATTGGAAAGAAGCAGAACGATGCATCCAAAAAGCTCATGACGCTGGAATAAAGGTGAATGGAACAGTAAGTACTATTTGGGGTAGCCCAATTTCTGGACCAACGAAATTTTCTGACGCAATTTTATTTACTAAAAAATGGCTAGATATTGGTGCTGATGATGTGGAGCATGCTGATCATGATGGGTCATCTTCTCCGGATAAAGTTTATAGTTATTTTTCTAGTCTTTTAGATGCTATACCAGACACTAAAGTGCATATAGCACATTTTCACGAGACACGTGGTTGGGGCATGGCAAATGTATTGGCAACTCTACAAGCAGGAATAACTAATTTTGAAAGCACTTTGGGTGGACTTGGCGGGCAACCAGCAAACTTTATGGATGATACTCCAATTCGTGGTACTGGTAGCTACTATTATAATTGTCCAAATGCTGTTGGACTTGTCAATACAGAAGATATGCTTATGATGATGCAAGAGATGGGCATTGAAACAGGTATTGATATGGATCAAATTATTACATTAGGTAGACAACTGGAGCGGACAATAGGTAGGAGACTTCGGTCTGACTGTATTGTACACGGTAAGCTTTTAACAAAAGCAAACGAAGATTTTAAACGTAAGGGCTTGAAAGAACGCAAAGAAAAGCAAGGCGAAAAAGTGGGTCAAAGATTTCCAGACTAGATTTGGAGGCATAGAATGAATCGATACAAAAAAGTTTCTTTTAAAGAGATAAAAGAATATACGCCACCAGGACACGATGATACTTTTAACAGGCGTCTTATTGGTCCAAAAGATGGCGCTGAACATATAGAGGTTATATATGGGAAAATGGGTAAAACAGGTCATGCAAAAGCACATTTTCATTCAGAGTTTGAACAGTGTATGTTTGTGTTAAGTGGTCAGCTAAAAGTTACTGGCGATGGTGATGATGTTGTTTTGGGAAAAGACGATTTTATTATATTCTTTAAAAATAGCCTTCATAAAGTTATTTGCCAAACAGACGCGGCAACATTTCTTGTTATCTATACACCAGCAAGAGAAAATTCTAGTGAGGCAGTCAATCAAGGATAAATAAAATAGCAAACGAATATTTTTTTCGTTTGCTATTTTAACCGATTTTTTGTGATTAGGAGGTGTACTGGTGACAGTAAAAATTATAACAGATATTCAAGCAGCGGATTTTGTTCAAACTAAATCTACTTTAATGATAGGTGGTTTTTTAGGCTGTGGTAGTCCAGATTTAATCTTAGAACAGCTATCGATAAGACCTGTTAACAATCTAACTGTTATTGCTAATGACACAGCTTTTATAGATAGAGCTATTGGTAAACTTATTGATAACGAACAAATATCTACATTATATGTAAGTCATATTGGCACTAATCCCAAAACTGGCGAGCAAATGAATAATGGTAAAGTTACAGTAAATTTAATTCCACAAGGCACTCTAGCAGAGAAAATACGATGTGCAGGATTTGGACTTGGTGGATTTTTAACACCAACAGGTGTTGGGACTATTGTCCAAGAGGGTAAGCAAATAATAAAAATAGAGGATAAGGAATATTTACTAGAATTACCGTTATTAGCAGATATTGCTTTAATTAAAGCATATAAAGCTGATAAAATGGGAAACCTTGTTTATCGTGCTTCAGCGAGGAACTTTAACCCACTTATGGCTAGTGCAGCCAAAATTGTCATTGCTGAAATTGAACAATTGGTAGAGGTTGGTGAGATTGAGCCAGAACATGTTGTAACACCAGGCATTTTTGTGGACTATTTGGTTGTAGACGAGAGGTGATAAAATGGATGCTAAAGAAAAAATTGCTAGACGTACAGCAAAAGAATTTGTAAATAATGATTACGTAAATTTGGGTATTGGTATTCCTACACTAGTTGCGAACTATTTGCCTGAAGGTGTAAATATAGTCTTACACTCTGAAAACGGTTTTTTAGGTGTTGGTCCTAGTCCTGCCAAAGGTAAAGAAGATAAAGATATAGTTAATGCAGGGGGAATTCCTGTTACTATGATTGCTGGTGCGGCATGCTTTGATAGTGCAACATCATTTGGTATAATTCGTGGAGGACACTTAGCAGCAACCGTTTTAGGCGCTTTGGAGGTTGACAAGTACGGTAATTTATCTAATTGGATTATTCCAGGCAAAAAAGTGCCTGGAATGGGTGGTGCAATGGATTTGGTTGTTGGTGCTAAAAAAGTAATTATAGCAATGGAACATACTTCTAAAGGAGAGGCAAAAATACTAAATAAATGCCGCCTGCCATTTACAGCTGTAAATCAAGTGGATTTAATTATTACTGAAATGGCTGTAATAGAAAAAACGAATGATGGTCTAATACTTAAAGAAATTGATAAAGAAGTTAGTATAGAAGATGTTGTTGCAGCAACAGAAGCAGATTTAATTATCTCAGAAAATATTAAGTTTATTACTTTTTGAATAATTAAAACAACAAAGTATATTTGTCTTATTATTTATTTGACACTAAACAAAATACTACATGAGTGTACAGATGTTATTGTCAATGGTTTAAAATCGCATAAAATGTTTGATTTTAGTGGAAAATTCGCAGCAACGATAATTAAAGATAGGTAAAAATAGTTAGGTTACAATGCGAAAATACACATTGAAAAGAATTTAAAATACAGAGTTTTTGAAAAGTGATAAAAATAGAAAAAGCAACTTATCATATTTACAAACTTCTGCTTGGTTTTAAGTGATGACAATTTTTGTAAGAATTGTGTAGTATCTATATATGAGTTTATTTGACCACATAATTATATTTTTATAATAAAATCATTCAAACTAAACCTAACAGTATTTTTAAAAAACCAGCTATTTAGCTCACTATATCAAATTAAGCAAACTATACTAAACGAGAATTATCAGGGCGGCATGATGTAAAAATAAATCTGCTAATTAGATTTGTTTTTGGAAGCTTACTTAACTATCAGTTCAATAAAATAACCTTCCATATTATGGAAGGTTATTTTTTGTTTGCAAAAAATAATTGCTCTTACAATCAATATTTAGTAAAATATACACATAGGAATTATATGGCATGATTTTAAGGAGGCGGTTTGTTTGCGCAAGATTTTTAGTTTGTTTATTTTAATGTGTACTTTGATAGTTTTTTCTACAGGTGTTTGTAGTGCGGAAGAAGAAGCGACCAAACATTATCCTTTTGGGAAATTAACTCGAGAAGAATTAATTCAGAAATTTTTTACTAATAGAGAACTTGACAGCATTGAAGGCGTTTGGAATGATGCCAGTACTAATTGGGATATAGCAATTGTAAAAAACACTTCTAATTTTTATAGCGATTATGATTATATTGGTATAGTTTTCGGAAATTACACTTCTGGTAAATTTAAAGGTAGTCAAACTATGATTGCTTTTAGAAAAATGGCTAATAGTAATGTGTATAAAGGATTTTGGGTTCTTGTAAATGGTTGGGGTGCTAAATCTAATAGCAATACATTATTTGTTATATCAGGTAGAGATCAGGATGTTATTAATTACAATATAATTGGTTTTGAGCAAGGTGTGCTTGTAAGAACTAACTACGTTCAAGCAGATGCCGGTCAAGTAAAGCCTAGTGGCACTGGAACAGGATTTTTTATCACGAAAAACTTAATTGCTACAAATCATCACGTTGTTGCCAAAGCAAAAGAGGTTGATATTGTTTTAGACTCGGGTGCTAAAATAGCGGCAACTGTCGTAGGAACTGATCCGGCAAATGATTTGGCTATTTTAAAGATAGCATCGTTTGTTGACTTAGAACCACTGAAAATGGGTAATGCGAAAAATGTAAAACCTGGCGAGCCGGTATTTACAATAGGACATCCACTAGGGGACACTCTTGGCGAAAAAGCAAAAGTGAGTGAAGGAATAGTAAACAGTATCGCTGGGTTCAATAATGATATAAGATTTTTGCAGATTAGTATACCTATACAACCTGGGAATAGTGGTGGACCGATGTTTAATGCTAAAGGCGAAGTTGTGGGAATAACTTCGTCAGGGATGAATGTTAATGTAGCTCAAAATGTTAATTTTGCTATAAAAACAGATTATTTATATGTACTTGCTAACAGTGTTGATGGTGGTAATAATTTGTTATATGGTAGCAATCACAATAATTTAAATGCACAACAAATATTTAATTTATATAAAAATGCGGTAGTCAAAGTTGTTGCTAAAGCGTAATAAAAAACCCTGCATGTGCAGGGTTTTTTATTTATTTAATTGCATAAAAAGCAGCTTGCATTCCTGAAACCCAGTATAGTTCTACTATTTTAAAGCCTGCTTTTTTCATTAAGTCAAAATGTTCGTGTATTGTTACTGGGGCAAGTTCTGTGCCAAGCCTACTTACGTGTTTGTTGGCGGCATCTACAGTTTTTCCTGCTGTTATTTGGGCTTGTCGCCATAGCTCTGTTCCTGTATCTATAGCTAATTTAGAGTCTTTGAGAACAGTTTCTATTGTCATATAAATGCCCTCTTGTTTTAAGGCGTGATAACAATTGCTTAAAATATTTTCTTTTATTTCTCTACTAGAGTAATGATGCGATAGAAAGGCTGTTATTACATCAAAATTGTCTTTAGGTAATTGCAAATCTTCTGTACCACCGAATAAAAATGTACAATTGTAAGAATTAAGCTTTTCTTTAGCAATGTTTAGCATTTGTTCAGATGGGTCGGAGAGGGTAAATTTGCAATTTAGAAACAGTTGCATTGCTTGTTGTGCTAAATTTGCTGTACCACATCCAGCATCCAGCCAGGTTTGAGGATTAGGATTTAATTGAGATATAAGTTTTAAACTCTCTTTTTGGATAGTTTGGTAGTAGGGTATAGTTTTTGTTATATTAGCATCATATTCTATTGCCGGTTGAGATGTAGTGTTATCTTTACTCATAGGACTAACCACCTTAAAATTATTTAGACGCTGCAACTTTTGCTAATGTTCATATGGTGACCGCTGTAACAACCGCTAGGTATAGCTTCACGCTCATATTTAGCAAGAGTAAGCAATTTATCAAAATTTATTCCTGTATCATAGCCCATTTGTTCTAGCATGTAAACAAGGTCTTCTGTTGCGGTGTTACCAGAAGCGCCTGGTGCAAAGGGACATCCGCCAAGTCCGCCAAGTGTAGTTTGTACTTGCGTTACGCCACTTTCGATAGCAGATAGTGTATTTACCATACCCATATTGCGTGTATCGTGAATATGTACTTGGAATTGACAGTCAATAAATGTTGCAATAAGTTTTTTCATTGTGTGCCTAACTTGCTTTGGATTAGCTATACCAATTGTATCACAGATATTAAATTCACGAAAGCCAAGAGCGCTTATCCTGCCGACAAAGTCAACAAGTTTTTGAATGCTTGGTATTCCTTCAAACGGGCAACCAAAAGCAGTTGCTAAATCTATGCATACTTTAAGCTCAGGAAAGTTATTTTTTATTTCCAGTAAGCCTTCGATAGATTGGACGTGCGAGCTTTTGATGTTGGCAAGATTATGTGTTTCGCTAAGAGAGACGACAGTAGAAACCTTTTTCATGCCAACATCAACGGCTATTTTAGCGCCTTTAGCATTTGGCACAAGAGCATATAGTTCTAAGTTTGGATATTTTGCCAAGCATTTTTCAGAAATCTCTTTAGCATCTTTTAGTTGTGGTATTACTTTAGGATTGACAAATGAGGTAAATTGCATACTTTTAACACCTGCATCTATCAGACCTTCAATAATATCCATTTTTGTTTGCATAGGTATGTATTCGGCGATATTTTGAAAGCCATCACGTGGTCCTACCTCAATAATATCAATTTTTTGTTTCATTTTTCAAGCTCCTATGTTTGATAAATTTTTTGTTAATAAAGTTCGGATATTTTTACAGCTATGCTTACAGTAGCACCAACCATAGGATTGTTGCCCATTCCTATATAACCCATCATTTCAACGTGACCTGGAACTGATGACGAGCCTGCAAATTGAGCATCTGCATGCATTTTTCCAAGATTATCAGTCAGACCATAAGATGCCGCACCAGCTCCTGCTTCATCTGGGTTTATGGTTCTGCCAGTACCGCCGCCTGATGCTACAGAAAAATAGCTTTTACCATTGTCATTACACCATTTTTTGTATGTGCCTACAACAGGGATTGTAAAACGACTCATATTCGTGGCGTTGCCTGTAATGGAAACATCAGCTTTATTTTCTTTCATTATAGCAACACCTTCATCAACGCTGTGAGCGCCATAGCATTTAACTTTGGCACGAATATCATCAGAAAAGGCAGTTTTGCCAATTGTTGTAAGTTCGCCTGTTGTATGGTTAAAATCTGTTTGTACATAAGTAAAACCGCTAATGCGAGCAATCATATAGGCGGCATCTTTGCCAAGACCTAGTAGTATAACTTGTAGTGGATTTTTTCTTACTGTTTTTACAGAATTTGTTATAGCATTTGCTCCTTCAGCTCCAGCAAAAGAATCATGACCTGCAACCATTGCAAAGCAATTTGTTTTTTCATTGAGCAATCTTGCAGCAAGCTCACCGTGACCTATACCTATCTGGCGTTGGTCTGCGACTGAACCTAGAGTGCAAAATGCTTGCAGAGCTTCGCCGATAATTTTAGCTAGAACATAAGGATCTTTTTCGCCGCTTTTTAAAGCGATAGCCCCACCTAAAACATATGCCCAGCAAGCATCTTCAAAACATATTGGCTGGATACCTTTTATAATTTTGTGAATGTCTATATCTTTAGCTTTTAAGAGTTCATCAGCTTCTTGTAAGCTTTTTATGTTATATTTTGCCAAACATTTATCTATAGCTGGTTTTCTCAGTTCGTAACATTCAAAACTAATCATTATACCGCCTCCTATTCTTTACGCGGATTTATATATTTTTTTGCTTCAGAAAATCTGCCATAGGTAGTTAATGCTTGAGTATAAGCTTGGTTGGGCTCTTTGCCGTCATCTATTGAGCTCATTAGTTTTGCAATGTTCACATACTCATAGCCAATAACCTCTTGTTTTTCGTCTAGTGCCATACGCGTAACATAGCCACCATTTACAGCCAAATAACGAGGACCATTTGCTAAAGTGCCATAAGTTGTACCCACTTGGCTCCAAGCACCAGCGCCTAAATCTTCCCAACAAGCGCCAACGGCTAATCCGTCTAATGAATAAGATGTTTGACTGCGTCCGTAAATCATCTGATTGAACAACTGTCTCATTGATTCGTTTATCGCATCACATAGTAAATCAGTATTCAAAATTTCCAGCAAATTTTTCCCTGGCATAACTTCGACAGCCATTGTAGCTGCTTGTGTTATGCCCGAACAACCGGTAGTTTCAATTAGTGCTTCTTGGATGATACCTGCTTTTACATTAAGTGTTAGTTTGCAAGTCCCCATTTGCGGAGCACATTTACCGCAACCGTGTGTTACACCTGAAATATCAGTGATATTTTGTACAGCTACCCACTTTCCTTCTACAGGAATTGGTGCAGGGCCGTGGCTTTTGCTTGCCTTAACTACGCATAATTTATTTTCGTGACTCATATTGCTCGCTCCTTATGATTTTTTAAGAAACTACTTGCTTAATAAAATCGGAAATATCGTTAATGCTATCTAAAGCCAGCATATGGGCTTTAATATTATCTGATTTTTCTTTATTCCAAGTAATTGTGCTTAAAAATTCGTATTTATCAAATATATCCTTATCTGTAACAGGTCTTTCGGGATGACCTTTAGGATAGACAATCAACTCTTCATACTCTTGCCCTGATAAAGTTTTAACTTTAAGCTGTGTAACAAGACCTTTAGGGTATTCTTTATTGAACTTAGGCTCAGAATCAATAGTTATTTTTTGCATTAGTTGCCGCACATATTTATTTTTTAAACTTATTTCATCAAAATCTTTAAGAGTTAAATTGCCTTTTACTGCGGCAGTAGCTACTGAATAAGGAATGCTTAGCCGAGCGGCGAGAGTTGTTTGTGGGTCAAAGGTCATGCCTTGACCTTTGGCAAGCTCGGTGACTTTAATGTCAATGCTTGCTATCTCTTTATGGTTTAGTTGGTGTTTATTTACAATGTTAATCATACCTTCTATACCTGTATGACTACAGTGGATAGTGGGGAAAAATTTGAGTGAATCTGTCATAATATAATATTTTTCACCAAGTTCTTCAGTTAGGCACTCCATTGTTGGTGGATTTGCCATTGCACTGCAAAAACCTGTTTCGTATTCTAATAAACCTTCTGGACCATTTGCACCAACAGCTATTATGTGTGCTGAAAGAACGCCGCGCATGGCTGCAAAGCCAGGATGTAAACTTTTTGAATAGTCTCCTTTATCAATGCAATACCTAAAGCCTACAGCTTGATCTACGCCAAGTCCGAGTGCTTGTTCAATGCCTTTAGCTGATAGTTTCATTAGCTTAGCCGCAGTAATCGCAGCGCCGATTGTACCCATTGTTGCCGTAGGGTGCCAATATTTATAATGTGTGCGTCCGAATTTGTTGACAGCGTTTCCGACTCTAGAGGCTATTTCAAAACCTAAAACAAAAGCAGTTATTACTTCTTTGCCGCCAGCTTTTTGCTTTTCGCCGACAGCAAAAGCTGTGGCAAGTATACCTGCACCTAAATGCGCAACTGACTCTAAATGTGTATCATCAAAATCAACTGTATGAATCATTGTTGCATTGGCGAGTGCAGCATTCATAGTTGATGTTTTAAGACCAGTCTTCCAAACTGTAGCATCAGGCGACCCGCCCATTTCTTGAACTATTTTATCTATCCAGCCGCATTCTTCCGGTGCCATTGTAAAACCTGCTACTGCGCAAGATAGAGTATCTAGCATAATTTTTTTTGTCCACTCGATAGTTTCTTTTGGAATATTATTATAATTAGTATTTGCAACATAGTTAGCTAAAATACTGCTGTAATTCATATACACCCCTCCTGATTTTTATTATTTTATAAAAGCATAAACATTGAAACTATTGCCAAAATTAACATAACAGGTGCGGTACGCTTCACTAGTTCAATAGGATTGATATTTCCGGCCAAGCTTGCACAAATGATTGTAACACCAGCTACAGGTGACATAGTACGCCCGAAACTTCCTGTTAGATAGGCAAGAGATCCCATTTTTGATGGGTCAAAGCCAAATTCTGCTGCGTGTGGAGTAACACTTGTGTTAAATGCAAGTGTTGCAGCATCTCCAGAGCCTGAAATAACTGCTATGATAAAAGGGCCAAATGTAGCGCCGATTTTTGCTATGCTTACAGATTCTTTCATGATTGCGGTCAAAGCTGTAGTTATACCAATAGCACCAAGTCCTGCCGAGAACATTGATGAAGTTATCATTAAACCTACAATGTTTGACAAACCATAGCCCATACCATCAAAAAACTCTTTTGACAATTTGCCGGGATTTGTTCTTGACGCTAAAAAAGCTAATATGCAACCGGCAATCATGGCTTCAGACGTTCTAATTGGTGGCAGAAGTGCTACTTGTTTGCTACTTGCTATCAATAATGCGACAGGAACAAATGGCACTATTGCTCTGGCGTAACTTACTTTAAAATCTTTTTGCAAATCTGTTTGCTCTTTTGGGACATAACCTTTATTTTCTTTTAAAAAAACAGCCATAAGTGTCATAAGAATCATGCAAATTAAAAGACATGTTAATGCTGTGGGAGCGTGTTTTATCAATACAGTTATTACATCTGTATTAGAGAGCTTAGCTATTATAGGTGGATGTGGTGAGCCTAGTGCAAATACGTTCCCCCAAGTGCCTGAAAAAACTGCTGCACCAGCCATTACAGGGTGAATACCCGAGTTTATCAATAAAGGAATTAGTATTATGCCGACAGCCGCCGCTGTTCCGGCAGAACTTGCCATAGCGGAGTTGGCAATAAAAGTTATTAGTATAGCAAAAGGAATAAGTAACATTCTAAAATGACCTATATGCCTTGTTGCTAATCTAATCATGTGTGTATCACATTCAGTTGCTTTTAAAACATAAGCAAAACCCATAACAGTTGTTGTAACAATAACAAGACCTGGGTTAGTCAAAGTTTTGTCAAATGCTATTGAAGCAACTTGAAAGTTACCTGCAAGTAGTGCCATTAATATACCGCCTACCGCGAGCACTAGCCTTGTTTCATAACCTTTGATTATAGCTGCAAACGTGATGATAACTATTAACACACCTATCCAAACCATATTATCACCGTCCTCAAAAATACATATTTTTTATATGCTCCTTTGATAAAACAATTACAATAATAAAAACTATTTATTGAGTTGAGAAATTGCAACACAAATTGCTACAGTAGCGCCGACCATTGGATTATTTCCCATGCCTATGTAACCCATCATTTCTACGTGTGCAGGCACTGACGAAGAACCTGCAAATTGAGCATCTGCATATGTACGACCCATTGTATCTGTCAAGCCATAAGATGCAGGACCTGAACCATTGTCATCAGGATGAACTGTACGACCTGTACCACCACCGGAAGCTACAGCAAAATATTGCCTGTTATTGTCGTTGCACCATTTTTTGTATGTTCCTGAAACTGGTATTTGGAATCTTGTCATGTTGGTAGAGTTGCCTGTTATAGAAACGTCTACGTTTTCATATTGCATAATTGCAACTCCTTCGTCTACACATTCAGCACCATAGCATTTAACTGCTCCTCGAATACCTTTAGAAAAAGTTTTTTCAGATATTATATTAAGTTTATCGTTTTGATAATCATATTGTGTATGAACATAAGTAAATCCGTTAACGCGTGCAATTATATATGCGGCATCTTTGCCTAGACCGTTTAAAACAACTTTTAGTGGCTGCAATCTTACTTTGTTTGCCGATTGAACAATGCCAATTGCACCTTCTGCTGCGGCCATAGATTCGTGTCCAGCTAAAAGAGAAAAACATTGTGTGTTTTCACTAAGTAGACGTGATGCCAATTTTCCGTGTCCGATACCTACTTGGCGATGATCGGCGACTGAACCTGGCAAACAAAAAGCTTGCAAACCTTCGCCGATTTTTTCTGCTATTAAACTAGCATTTGCCTCTTTTGAGCTAATAGCTATAGCGCCACCTAAAATATATGCCCAGCAAGCATCTTCAAAGCATATGGACTGAATGGATTTGACAATTTTATGAGCATCTATTCCTTTATCAAGTAAAAGATTTTGTGCCTGCTCTAGTGAGCTTAGACCGTAACGATTTAAACAAGAAATTATCGCAGGTTGTCTTGACTCGTAATGTTCAAACATCATCACATACACCTCCTATTCTTTGCGTGGGTCGATATATTTTGTTGCTTCGTTAAAGCGTCCGAAAATAATTGTCGCTTTTTTCATAGCTATATTAGCATCAGTGCCAGATTTAATATCCATCATCATTTTGGCAATATCTACGAATTCATAACCAATAACTTCACTGTTTTCGTCAAGTGCCATACGAGTTACATAACCGCCTGTTATAGTAAGGTATCTTGGACCTTTATTTATCGTCCCATAAGCTGTGCCTACCTGACTACAAGCTCCGCTGCCTAAATCTTCCCAGCCTGCACCTATTGGTAATCCGCCATCAGAGTATGAGCTTTGAGAGCGACCATAGGCAAGTGCTAAAAACAATTGCTTCATAGCGTCATTGATTGCGTCACATACAAGATCTGTGTTTAAAGCTTCAAGCAAAGTTTTGCCCGGCAAAATCTCAGATACCATTGCAGCCGATTGTGTCATACCTGAACAACCAATATTTTCTATTAAAGCTTCTTTAATTATTCCTTCTTTAACATTTAAAGTTAATTTACTTGTCCCCATTTGTGGTGCGCATGTTCCGCAGCCATGGGCAAATCCGGAAATATCGGAAATGTTTTTGGCATATGTCCATTTACCTTCTTGCGGAATCGGTGACGGACCGTGTGCTGGGCAACATTGGACTTTTGCCATGCTATCTAGTTCATTGCTCACATAATCAACTCCCTACATACCATTTTGAAAAATAAAACTACTACTACCCTAATTTACTCATTACGGCTTTGTATAACATTTCAACACCTATAGATAAGGCTTTTTTGTCAAAGGTCATATTAGGGTCGTGCAAGCCAGGTGCTGCACTTGAACCCACGCCAAAAAAAGCAGCTTTTAAATTAGGCATCTTTTCTGTATAGTAAAAAAAGTCTTCACCACCTGGTGTGTAGATTGCTGGAGCAAGACCTTTTTCGCCAACAATTTCTTTTATAATTTCAGACATTTCCAAAATTAATTTTTCATCTAGTTCAGCAGCTGGCACTGAACCGCGTTTTGTAATTTCTACTGTACAGCCGTTTGACATAACCGCGTTTGTAATAGCTTTTTCGATTTTTTCTAAATTAGAACGCATACCATCATTTGTTTGCGAACGAATATCTAACACCAAAGTTGCTTTATCTGGAATAGCATTGCTTGCAACGCCGCCAGAATTAAAGCCAGTTACTTTAATGGACGACGCTATTATAGGATTTGTTCGTACTGAATTTACTGCTAAAACAGCCAAAGCTGCGGCATCAATTGCGTTTGTACCTAAATGTGGGCGAGCTCCATGTGCTGTTTGTCCTTTAATTGTTACATCAAGCACAGCGCTAGCAGAATAAAACATAGCAGGAGAGATTTTGCCTACGGGTAATTCTTGAATAGGTCTAATATGTTGACCAAACAAATAATCAACACCATCTAGTGCGTTGTCTTTTAGCATAGCTAAAGCACCAACCAAAGTTTCCTCAGCTGGTTGGAAAAACACTTTGAAAGTACCGCATTTAATGTCTTTGATTAATCGGCTTGCAGCAGCAAGTGCCATGCTAGAATGGGCATCATGACCACAAGAGTGTATTGCTA
The DNA here is from genome assembly GCA_964551985.1 of uncultured Acidaminococcales bacterium. Taxonomy (GTDB): domain Bacteria; phylum Bacillota; class Negativicutes; order Acidaminococcales; family JAISLQ01; genus CAZKFG01. The sequence goes on along the minus strand of CAZKFG010000001.1, from coordinate 49,746 downwards.
CTGTCTTACCATCAATTAAATGTGCCAGTGCATCCATATCTGCACGAATACCAACTGTAGGACCTGGAATATTTGTTGAATATGTTCCCACAACACCTGTGCCGCCTACATTACGCTGAACTTTAAAACCAAGTTTTTCTAATTCATCGGCTAGATAAGTAGATGTTTTTACTTCTTGCATACCTAGTTCTGGTATTGCGTGTAATTTATCAAAAATTTCTAATACATTCATTTTTTAATATACCTCTTTTAAAATATTTTTAATTTAAGCAAAAAATCTCATAATTAACATACTTACAACTGCATTGAAAATAGCTATGAAAAATAATAATGGGTAATATTTACTTGATACACCAGCAGTTCCAAGTAGGCGACCTGCATATTGAATCAATGCGCCCATCAAAAATATCGAAGGGAAAACAATTGTGACTTCACGATTTGTAAGTGAACCGCTGCTAACTAAACTTGCTGCGGCTCCTGCGCCGCCGCCCATCGACATAAATGATGCTGCCAAAACCATAATTGCTTGACCTGGCAAATCAAAAAGAGCCATTACAGGTTCAAATACAGCACTTAAAAGTTTTAATAAACCTGTCAAATTAAGAATTTGAATTATTACATAAGCCATTAAAACATTTGGCAAAATACTATTACAAGCGATGTTAAATCCTTTTTTCGCTCCATCAACAAAAACATCAGGTAGTGGTTTTTTTTCAGACATTATATTTCTTCCTCCTTGAATCTTTTTAAATAAATTCTTACAAGATTTGCTCCAACAAATTTAAGACAAAAAATTACAATCAGAGGAAGGAGAATAGGTACAGTTAGATAAGAAAATACTGCAGCTCCAGCCGCTAGATAATTAGTAATTGTTCCACCGCCACTAAATTGGAATGAAGAAAAAATAATTCTCTCACGTTCGGTAAAATCGCCACTTTCACGCAATGCCTTAGTCATACCTGCTCCAGCGTCAGTGCTTTGAAGACTAGATACTAATGCAAGCCCTGCAATTCCTGGAATACCTAGTAGAGGACGCAAAATAGGAGATAAAAGTTTTTGGGCAGCTTTTAGACCTTTTAAATAGTCAACAACTTCTACTATGCCAAGAGCAAACATAACGGAAGGAAACAAAGATAAGGCAAACATAAAACCGTCTCTTGCGCCTGTTCCTCCTTGACCTGAAAATGTAGCAGCTTTGCCATTTATACCCATAACAGAGCCGAATTTACCGGCAAGTTGTCCAAAATCTAATACCGATAGCGCTCCTTTTGTACTTGAAAATGCTCCTGAAAAAAACACTATGGCAAATAATAATGCTACATAGCCATACCAAGGAACACTAAGACCTTCTTTTTGAAAATTATTTTCCTTTTCACTCATTGATTACACTAACCTCCAGTTTTATTTTATTTATTAAATATTGTTTTTCTCACATACACATAGCCTTGCATAATCATTCGAGCAGTTCTGTATACGCCGATTTTTGTCATAATTGTTTCGCCGCCCTTGTAATCAGCAGTCGCTTCAACATCTATAATGCCTGAAGGATGACCGATGCGTACTACTTTTTCTGTTTTAGCTTTTTCACTCAAAAGATCGTATACAACACTGCCTTTTATGCGAGAAACTGCACCTGTTGCAACTGTTCCTGTGACAGGGTATGCTTTGTGCATTTTTAGCATAAATAATAAACGAGATGTAAAATCAATTTCCTCTTTTTTGACAGAATTACCATTAAAACATTTATAGTCTTGAGCGGGGCTAACTATAGCAAAAAATGGTTGATATGGTGTTAGTTTTTTAGCATCTTGCCAATTTTTGACAATGCCAACCATTTGACAGACTTTGCCACGTATTTCTTCAATTACTTCGTTTAGTGGTAGGTTTGCATCTATTTCGTTTGGAGTTTCCGTTCCTTGTAAACCAAATTCTTCGGCACGTACGAAAATTACAATATTACCAGCATCGACAATTGAGACGGTATACTTTTTGCCACTTGCCTCAATAACGTCTTTAACATTGCCTGTTGGTAACAATTTTCCTGTAGAGCCGCCGACAGCTTCTGACCAGTCAAGCGTAATCTTAGCACCTGTACCTGGACAGCCGTCAATTTCGTAATCACCTTCTACAGCTGCTTTACCGTTTTTTACAGGAACTTCAGCTGTGAGCATTTTCCCTGTATTTGTCATGTGAATTTTAACTGTTGTTACAGGTTCTACAGGTTCGACCATGCCCATATCAATAGCAAAACCGCCGACAGCCGAAGATATGTTGCCGCAGTTACCGCCATAATCAACAAAATTATCTGTTATACTTACTTGACCGAAAGTATAATCTACATCTGCTCCTTTTTTAGTTGATGGAGAGATAATGGCAAGTTTACTTGTCAAAGAATCGGCACCACCTAAACCGTCAATTTGCCTAACGTCTGGACTTCCGTAAATTGCTAAAATTGTTTTATCACGAAGTGCCGTGTCTTTTGGCAGTTCATTTTTCATAATAAAAACACCTTTACTTGTACCTCCACGTACAATAGCGCATTTTAAAAGTTCCATTTCACTATGCATAACAATACCTCCTCTTATTTTTTCATTTTTTGTTCAAGATAATTTACCATTCCACCACAGCTTACCAAAGCCATAATGTGTTCGGGTATTTTATCACAACTATAAGTTTCATTTTTGCTGATATTTTTAATTGTTCCTGCTGTGCAATCGATTTCCAACTGGTCAAAATTGCTTATTTTATCAGTATCGGCACATTCGATTGCCAAAATACCTACGTTAATGCAATTGCGATAAAATATTCTAGCATAATCTTTTGCGATAATAGTTGTTATTCCAAGTTCACGTAAGGTTAGTGGCGAAGTTTCGCGACTAGAGCCTGAGCCTAGATTATGTTCAGCGACAAATATGTCGCCTGGCTTACAGTTTTTAGCAAAATCAGTATCAACCGTACTCATAGCATATTTTGCGGCATCTTTAACTGATAGTTCCATATAAGCAGGTGGTGAAATGATATCAGTATTTATGTTGTCTCCATATTTCCAGGCTTTACCGATTATTTTTTGCATGCTTTTACCCCCTTACACTTCTCGGATCAACAATCTTACCTGTTAGAGCAGCAGCTGCTACAGACAACGGCGATGCCAGATATACTTGTGAGTTTTTGCTACCCATACGACCGATAAAATTTCTGTTAGTAGCGGAAATGCAGACCTCTCCTTCGGCAATAGCACCAGAATGTATTCCAAGACAAGCTCCGCAACTGGACGCTAAAATTGTTGCTCCGGCATCTGATAACGTACTTAAAGTGCCGTCTTTAACGCATATGTCCCATATTTCTTTTGAGGCGGGAGAAACTAAAAGACGAGTGCCTTTAGCGATTTTTTTACCTTTAAGTAGCTGTGCCGCAACTTTTAAATCATTATATCGACCGCCTGTACAAGAGCCTATGTAAGCTTGGTGAATTTTTATCTCAGGTAAATTTTTGATTTCAGTAACATTGTCAACTTCGTGTGGACAAGCACATACTGGCTCTAGTTTATTGATATCGATATTTACTGTTTGTAAATAATTGGCATCTTTGTCACTGGCAAAAAATTCACCTCTATTTATGCCTATAGACTGCAGATAAGAGCGTGTGATTTCATCAGGCTGGATAATACCGTTTTTAGCACCTGCTTCAACAGCCATATTTGTTATACATAGACGTTCGTCCATAATCATATTTTTAATGCTGCTTCCTGCAAACTCTAGTGCCTTATAAGTGGCTCCGGAGTGTCCTATTTTACCGATTGCTGCAAGTATAGCATCTTTTGCCATAACTCCATCATTAAAAGCTCCGTCAAAGTTGACTAAGATAGTTTGTGGCACTCTTAGCCAAATTTCACCTGTCACAAGCACGCCAAGCATTTCTGTTGAACCAACTCCTGTAGAAAAAGCGCCTAGTGCACCATAGGCACACGTGTGTGAATCTGTGCCGATAATAACTTCACCAGGTGCTACGCGTCCTTTTTCTACCATTACTTGGTGACAAGGACCGGCTAGTTCATAATAATGTTGTATATTGTTTTCTAAAGACCATTCACGAGTAAATTTGACTATTTGTGCTTGGGTCGCGTTAGCGGCTGGAGTATAGTGGTCGGAAATAACAGTTACTTTATCAGGGTTCCATACTTTGGCACTAAGCATTTGCATTTTTTCAGCAATTTCCACTCGTGGACCTAAAATATCATCTAACATTGCTTGGTCTACTTTTACCCAGATTATCTCGCCGGCAGATACACTGTCGACATTTGCCGCTTTTGCCAAAATTTTCTCAGAGATTGTTTTACCCATAATATCCCTCCTTCTTGGTAAAAAACTCTTATAATACTTTATCTTCTAATAGTTTTGCTATATCTTCTTTACTAAATCCTAGGCGCTCACAGAGTATTTCTTCGTTATGTTCGCCAAGAAGAGGTGAATGTTTGAAAGTGTCTATTTTATGGTTTGTAAGTTTAATTTGATTGCCTGTAAGCCTTATTTCTCCTGCGATAGGGTGTGTGCAAGCTGGGAACATTTCACGTGCTCCGCCTATATGTGGGTCATTTACTACACGGTCAATAGTATTTATTGGTGCGGCTGGTATACCAGCATCTAAAAGTATTTGTACGACTTCATCTAAATCGTGTTGTGAAGTCCATTCGCTTATATGTGGCTTTAATTCGGCATGATTTTGTACACGCAAAATATTATTGGCAAAGTTAGGATTTTCAATTAGTTTTTCATTTTGCATAACTTTGCACAATACCTCAAATAATTTTTGATTGCCTGCACCTATAACCATTGTTCCGTTTTTTGTAGGAAAAGTATCATAAGGATACACAGCCTCATAACGGTTACCTATGCGTTCTGGAGTGCGACCGGTGCACAAATAAATCATGTTGATAATTTCTAGTGAAGATACTGTCGCATCAACAAGGGAAATGTCTACTTTATCACCAACGCCTGTTTTCAACATTTTTGTATAAGCTGCAAGTACTCCTATTGCACAACTTAAACCGCCCAATATATCAGACATTGCAGTGCCTGTGCGTGTAGGTTCTCCGCCTGGCCATCCGGTAGTACTCATAAGACCGCTCATAGCTTGTCCAATAATATCATATCCTGCCCTTTGACTGTATGGTCCATAGTGCCCAAAGCCTGATACTGCGCCATAAATAATTCGTGGATTTATTTTTCTCAAATCTTCATAACCTAAACCTAATTTTTCCATTACACCTGGTCGGTAGTTTTCTAAGACGATATCACTTTGTTCTACTAGTTTTTGGAAAATATCTTTACCTTTAGGATGTTTTAGATTTAATGTAATACCTTTTTTGTTGCGGTTTAGATTCATGAAGTACGCGCTTTCGCCACGCACGATAGGGGCGCTAAGACGAGCATCATCACCTATTTTTGGAGTTTCTACCTTTATAACTTCTGCCCCCATATCTGCAAGCATCATGCCACAATAAGGACCTGCAAGCACTCTTGTCATATCTAAAACTTTCACTCCTGATAATAAACCGTCTTTCATTATAATCTCTCCTCTAAAAATTTTTTAAAATTACTTTCATACATAATTAAAGCAAAATATGTGCCAAATTTTAAAATGGGAAAAACAATGCTTGTTAGTGTTTTCAAAAAAAACAGAGGCAAAACGCCTCTGTTTTGTAACAAAATGTTTCCGCATGTTGCAACGATTTGTAACAAACATTATATTTTTATATTATATTCTTTTAATTTACGCCATAAAGTTGTACGACTTATGCCAAGACTTGTAGCAGCTCTGCTTATAGAGCCTTTATTTGCTTTTATTGCATCTACAATTCTTTGTTTTTGCCAATCTTTTAAATTTTTGTCATCAATACTCTGTGGAATATTGTCTTTATTTGTAAGCTGTCTGACAAGTCGCTCTAGCTGTTCGTCTTTATTTTCATTTAGTAAAAGAACACTTACTCTTTCAACAAAATTTTGTAGTTCACGAACGTTGCCAGGCCATAAATAATCAGATAACATATCTAGAGTGTTATATAAATGTTCCTTAAATTGTAGATAGTTTGATTCACTAAAATTTCTCAAGAAAAATTCGGCAATTTCATAAATATCCTCACGACGTTCTCTTAAGGGTGGAATGTTCAAATTTAAAACGTTCAATCTATAGAACAAATCTTCACGAAAAGTTTTATCTTGTACAGCCTGTTCTAAATTTTTATTTGTTGCGGCAATGATGCGTACATCAATAGGTAATACTGAATTGCTGCCTATTTTACGTATTTCCTTTTCTTGCAATACACGTAAAAGTTTTGCCTGAATGTCTGTAGGTAATTCGCCAATTTCATCTAAAAAGATTGTTCCTGTATGAGCAAGTTCAAATAGACCAACCTTACCGCCTTTTAAAGCACCTGTGAAAGCGCCTTCTACATATCCGAATAATTCAGATTCTAATAAATTTTTATCTAAAGTTGCGCAATTGATTGCAACAAAAGGACGATTGCTGCGCAGACTGTTTTGACAAATGCTTTGAGCAAAAAGCTCTTTGCCTGTACCTGTTTCGCCACAAATGAGCACAGTGGCATTAGACTTTGCATAACTGTATGCTATGCGGATGGTGTCTTGAAGTTCATAAGATTTACCTAATATATTAGAAAAATTATATTTTGATGTCAGGCCTTTAGAATGTAAACCAATTCTGATTTTTTGCTCACTGCTTTGAATTGCTTTAACATCTTGAAATGTAGATACAACACCTTTTGTTTGCCCTTCTATTACTATGGGAATACAGTTAGCATATAAAATAATACCTCGTGTATTTAACAAAAAGCCTAAATCCTTTTCTCCTGAATGAAGTACATCTAACATTCTTGTATTGGGGATAATATCTTTAATATTCCTACCAATTACGCTTTTGCTATCTACATTTAGTAATTTTTCTGCGATAGGATTTATAACGTCAATTAAACCTTTATCATCAATAGAAATGATAGCATCATGCGTGAAGTCGAAAACTGCTTTATAACGCTCTAGCTTAAAAGTTAAAAGATCATTCCGCTTTTGTTCTTGTTTTTTTATATCAAGTATGCGTTTAGCTAAAGTGATAGCAGCTTCGATACTTTCTTTAGAGTTTTCTAATGATAGATAAGGTAAACCAAGCTGCTTGGAAAAAGCAGCGGTCAAAGCGCCACCAATACCTAACTTAGCACCGTCAGCTATAGCTTTTATCACAGCTTTTTTTGTTTCAAAGACATTTTTAAAAGGATAGTTGCGTCCTTTTATTCCAAGTAAATGACAAGTTGTTTTAACATCGTCACTTAGATCATCTTGAAATGAAAAAAATGCTACCAAGCCTTCTACGTCACGAAGTTTATCCATAATCTCTATATAGTCTGAAAGCATTGTTTGAATGTCAACAATAGTTGCTTGAGTATTTTTTTCTAAAAACTCTCTTGTACCTCTTCGGCTTATAAATACCTTACCGCCTTTTGAAGATAGATCTTTGACTAACGCAGCAGCACCTTCAAGGCTAGCTATATATACTTGAATATCATCTTTATTAGCTTCAATGATTGCTTGGGCACGATTGGCCAAATCTTTTGATGGTGCAATCAAACAAATTTCTGTTATTTGTTTCATATTTTGTACCTTCCGCAAATTAAAATTATTATATTCATTATATCACTGACTAAAAAAAATTAAAACAAATGCAGAAATAGCAAAAAGTATTAAAGGTGTTTTTGCAATATATATAATGCACTTTGTCATTACAAAAAATTTAAATTTTCATTTTGTAAACTTTAAAATGTAAATATATGTGTTATAATTATTAAATAATAATCTTTATAAATTGGAGAATGAGAATGATTAAATTTTTAAGTGATTTTTTTTATAAACGTCACGCTGTAAATAAAAAGGCAAGAGAATTTTTGCGTTTTTTAGGACCTGGTATTTTGGTCACGGTCGGGTTTATTGACCCTGGAAACTGGGCATCAAATATGGCAGCAGGTGCAGAGTATGGATATACTCTTTTGTGGATGGTTAGCTTATCTACAATTATGCTTATTGTTTTGCAACATAATGTTGCTCATTTGGGTATTGTTACAGGTCTTTGTCTTGCTGAGGCAACAGCAATTTATACTAATAAATTTGTTAGTTTTTTAGTTTTGGTTTCGGCTGTTGTAGCTTCTGTTGCCACTGCTTTGGCTGAAATTTTGGGTGGAGCTATTGCCTTGAATCTATTATTTGGTGTGCATATTAAAATAGGAGCGATTATTTCGGCATTGTTTTGCTTTTTTTTATTATGGTCTAATTCATATCAAAGGCTGGAAAAACTTATAATTGGTTTTGTATCGTTGATAGGGTTATCCTTTTTACTACAAATTAGTTTTGCTGATATTTCTTGGAGTAAGGCTGCTGTTGGGTGGGTTGTTCCTAGCATTCCAGAAGGTTCTATAGTTATAGTAATGAGTGTTTTAGGTGCTGTTGTTATGCCACATAATTTGTTTTTACATTCAGAAGTTATTCAAAGTAGACAATTTAATCTGCAAGGTGAAGGGGCTATAGAAAAACAACTAAAATATGAGTTTTTTGATACGCTATTTTCGATGTGTATTGGCTGGGCAATTAATAGTGCAATGATTTTGATGGCTGCCGCAGTATTTTTTACACATGGTATTAAAGTAGATGAGCTTGGGCAAGCGCAAGACATGTTACGTCCGATTTTAGGTAATACAGCAGCTATTTTGTTCGCTGTAGCATTGCTTTTTTCTGGTATTTCCTCTACTGCAACGGCAGGTATGGCAGGTGGTAGTATTTTTGCAGGCTTTTTTAAAGAGCCTTACAATATTAAAGATAGCCATTCTTTTATTGGTGTGATTATTACTTATGGTTTTGCTTTGGTGCTTATATTTTTACTACAAGAGCCTTTTTGGGGACTTGTTTATTCACAAATGGCACTTAGCGTTCAGCTTCCGATAACTATTGCTATACAAATTTATTTAACTTCTTCTAAAACAGTTATGGGCAAATACGCAAACTCTTTTTTGCAAAAAATCTTATTGATAAGCATTGGACTTTTAGTAGGTTTTTTAAATGTTTTATTACTTCAAGAGTTATTGGGTGGATTATAAATTATTTAAAAACATATTGATACTATATTTGTTATTTAGTAAAATGAATACACGAAATTAGTTTTCAAAAAGTATAACGTCTTATTGCACAAATTAATTTTATAAAATAAACAGTTTATTTATAGTAATAAAACATGAAGATGAAGAATTAGGAGACTTTACTTATGACAATCGGCACAAATCGCAAATTCAACACACATATGCTGTTATTTGTCGTTTTGCTTACGGCATCTACTATAGGTCTTTTACTATATAATAATGCTATGTCAAATCAGTTGAGTACATCTACTTGTAAGACGATAGGTGAACTTATGGGACAGCAAAGATTGACATTTGTTGCCCAGATAGAAAGCGAAGCTGGCGAAGTAGGCTTGCTTGCAGAATTGGCATCAGAAATTCGTTTGTTTGAAAAATCAGAAAAAGAAATAGTAGATTTTTTAAAACAGGCAAAGAAAAATACTAATTTTCAGCATCTTACTTTTTGCTATCCGGATGGTCAAGCAATATCAAGTGAAGATGTAAAAATGAATTTATCTGATAGATGGCACTTTAAAGAAGCTATGGCGGGTAAAGCGGCAGTAACAGAACCGATATTATCACGTGCTACTTCAACGACTGTTGTGATTTTTTCTTTTCCAATAATAAATAATGGGAAAGTATTTGGCATGCTAGCAGGTGCTTATAATACAAATACTTTGAGCAACTTGTTTTTTCCTGCTTTTGATGGAAACGCCAACGCTTATATTTGTGATTTAAAAGGTGCAGTTATAACAAGAGCCAGTAACATTCACAATGGAGTTAAAGAAAATATATTAGAATATTTTAAAGTTGCAAAAACCTTGCAATATGACGATTATAATATTATTGCTGAAAACATGAAAAAAGGTCTGTCAGGGCATGCAGTATATTTATTTGATGGACAAAAACGGCTTATGCACTACTCTCCGATAGATTATAATGGCTGGTATATTTTTACTACTGTACCTGATGAAATAATTGCTGCCGAAGGCAATTATCTAATGATGTTAACGGTTATTTTAACTGCATTTGTTTTGGCTGTTTTTATAATCTTAATGAGCTATTTAATAATGTCTCAACGAAAATATGCTAACTTGCTTTATAAAAAAGCCTATTATAATGATTTATCAGGTAGCCCAAATCTTACAAAGTTTCGTGAAGATGCAAGTAGGCTTTTAACTCAAAATACTCAAAAAAATTATGCTGCAATGCGTATTAGCATAGAAGGGCTGGATTTTTTAAATGAGATATTTAGCTATACAACAGGCGATAAGATTATAAGAGCGGTCGCAGCTAGTTTTCAAGAAATATGCAATCCACAAACTGATTGTTTTGCACATATTTACGGTGATAGATTTGTTGGTCTATTTATGTGTGATAACATAGAAGAATTAAGAGCTAAACAAGCAAAATTTGAACAAATATCAAGTGACAAAATAGCGTATCTTGTCAGTTATAAAATAAGCTTTGCAATAGGCTTATGTCTTTTAGAGAAAGGCGAGACGGACATATATGCTGTTATGGAGAAAGTAAATTTTGCCCATCATATAGCTAAAAGTAATGCTAGGTTAGAAGACAAAGTGCAAGAATACGATAAGACTTTAAAAGATGCCTTGACACTTGAACGTGAAGTTGAAGCAAAAATGGAACAGGCGCTTGCAGATGGTGAATTTACAATGTTTTTGCAACCTAAATATCGTCTTTCGGATGATAAATTAGAAGGTGCCGAAGCATTGGCACGTTGGTGGGTAAATGGTAAATATATAATGTATCCAGCAGATTTTATTCCGATTTTTGAAAAAAATGGCTTTGTTGTTAAACTTGACATGTTTATGTTTGAGCAAGCTTGTAAATTTGTTCGCAATTTAATAGATAAAGGTAGGAATCCTATTACTATTTCTACAAATTTTTCTCGCTTGAATTTATTAAAAGGTGGTTTTGTACAAAAATTATGTGAAATTGCAGATAGATATAATGTTGCGCACAAATATCTTGAAATTGAAATAACCGAATCATCAATGCTAGGTAATGAGACTTTACTTAAAAATGTGCTTGCAGAACTTCACCAAGAAGGATTTACTCTATCTATGGATGATTTTGGCTCAGGATATTCATCTTTGGGATTGCTAAAAGAAATACAAATAGATGTTGTAAAAATAGATAGGAGCTTTTTTGAAAGGTCTCAAGAAGAAAAAAGAGACTACATAGTAATTGAAAGTGTTATCAATATGGCACAAAAACTTCAAATTCGTACTGTAGCAGAAGGCGTTGAAACTCAAGAGCATATTGATTTTTTAAGAAAAATTGGCTGTGAGATTGTACAAGGTTATTTTTTTGCCAAACCAATGCCTTTTTCAGAATTTGAAGAAAAGTATTTTTGATTGTAGCTGCTTTTTGTTAAGATAATTAAATATATTAACTAATTTTAAAAATAATGTTATAATTATCCAATAGAGATTTAAAAACTATAACGAAGGGGAGCTATAATTATGAAAAAATTTTTACTTATCTTGATTGCATTGCTTATTATTACTTCGGTTACTTATGCAAGCGAGAATATTTCTATTGAAGATTATAAAAAACTTTCCTTAATTGAAAAAATCTATTTATCTAAAGAAAAATCAACAGTTAATTTGGATAATAGAATAAGCTCTATCGTCAATGATGGTACTAAACAAAAAGCAGATGACAGACCTAAAGTTGCTGTATTATATATAAATAACGCTAAAAGCACCTATGATACAGAAGTAGATATGCATGTATTGCCTAATTTAGGTCAATCTTTACCACAGAGCAAATATCAACCAGTAGATGGCACTATATATCTAGAAAGACTTAACAAAATAGGCATTGTAGATTTATCTACAGCAGAACGTGCTGATATTATGGATGTTTTTAAAGGTGACGATATTGATTACGCTATAATTTTAGAAATACAGCCATTTTTAGCACGAGATAAGATAACATTTTTCACTATAGGAAAAGATATAACAACTGTTGTACCATTTAAAATTATTGATATAGCTAACAACAAATATCTTTATAATGGTAAATTTACTGAAAAGGCGTCAGGAAGCTCTATGATTGGTTTAATTGGTAATAAATCTATGGCGCTAAAAGCACTTAGTGTTGTAAAGATGCAGATATCTTCAGCTATTGAAACAAGACTACCTCAAACCAAACCTGTAAAAATGAGTTAGATAAAAAGCAGTAAATATTATGAAAAAAATAAGTATTACTGCTGAAAAAGCACTTAGTAAAAAGATTAATTAAATAGATCCTTCACCCTATAAGGCTATGTTTACAAACAGTTCTTTTGAAAGAGAAGATGTAATTTCAATGCAAAAAATAGTAAAAGGGAGCCAAGCTGACTATTTTTTTTAGGAAATCCGTCTATGGCAAAAAAATCACTAAGAAATGTTTTGTTTAAAATTGGCGAAGCAATATCAGTTAATTTGCCACTGTAAAAGCATTATAAAAGCCCTGCTATAGCAGGGCTTTTTGCATTATTTTTTTAATCTTGGTACGGTTAAGCTGCCTTGTGGCATAAGATGAATTGTTGGGTTATCGCCAACAATTGTTTTAGCTAACTGCATAGCATGCTCAAAATCGCGAGCCGGAGTAAATAAAAGCTTTTCAGCAAGTTCTGGACTGAGGCTTGATACTAAGATGAATTTTGCTTTGTTCATAAGTCTTGTCACAGAGTAAGCTTTGTGAGCGCCAATTTGAAAATCGGCTCTTATGTCATCTTCTACGGCTTTTGGGGAATGACATCTATCCATTAGTTGTTCATAAGTTGTAGAGCCAGAGCCTTCGATACATTCGCCAAAAAGTATTACTACCCCGCCTTCTCTTACGGCACAGTGTGCGTTATCCATAGTTTTCTGCAGTTGATAGACATTAATATCTTTAGGATAACCGCCACAAGTGGCAATAACTAAATCAGCTTCTTTATCTATTTGTACGCCATAAGCCTCATCTACCATCTCACAAGCTTTTAGATGTGCAGTTATGTAATTACCTGCAAAAATACCTAAAAATTCTTTTTTCTCATTTAATACAACATTTAATAAAAATGAGGGTGGATGCATTTTAACGCCTTGCATTTGGTCTTCATATATAGGATTGCCGTGCAGTTTGCCAATAGCAACACCAGGCTCTAGCATCAATGAATGATTTTTTCTGACCGTTTCATAATGTGATATACCTGGGAATATTGCTTTTCTACCCCCGCCAAACCCAGCGAAAAAGTGATGTACTACAGAACCAGTACAAATAATATGATCAGCCTCAAGTGCTTTTTTAAAAAAACGAACAGGTGTACCATAAGATGTATGACCTATTTCAGTAAATTGGCTATTATCTTTGCAATCAGGGTTGTATTTTTCCAACCGCTCAAAAGCTTCTTTGCCAACTTCGCTAAGCATTTCTTCATTAGTCATAGCACGATGTGTACCCAAAGCAAAGATAAGAGAAATGTTTTTATCAGGGATGCCTGCTTGATTTATTTCATCTAGTAAAATAGGCATAAATACACTTGTGTTTGCTACTCTTGTTGTGTCATTAACAATGATAGCAACTGTTTGATTAGGCTGCAAAATATCTTTTAGAGCTGGGCTGTCAATTGGTGCTCTTAGTGCTTGTAAAATAGCCTCTTTAGGATTTGCAATTGCAGGGAGTTTTGCCATTTTTAAATCGCCAAGTAGATTATCTGAAGGGATTTGAAAATCAACTGTTGTCTTTCCATACTTGAAAGTTACTTGTTTTTCGCTCATAAAAATTCTCCTTTACTATTTGGTACTTTTATTTTTGTCTTCAACCAATTGTTGGAAATATTTCGCAGTATTGCTTATCTTAATAAGTTTCCAAGTGCCGTCTTCCATCTTTTTCATGTGTGCTGTAAACACAAAATCCTTGTTTAATTTTTCATCAAATAAAGTTATGTCCATTTGAGAATTTTGATCTGCAGTTATGACATTGTTGGCGTTTTTAAAGATAAGCTTATTGGGTTTTAGCTTGTTTTCCATATTTTTAAAAATAGAATTTTCATTAGATGTTGACTGCATTTGTTCGACAGGCTGTTTGCTAAAAAGGGTTGCTCTAGTGTATTCGGTTAGTTTTTCAGCGAGTGGTTTTTGAAAAAGCTTAGCAAAGCTTTTTATCATAGTACTTTCTTCGCTGGTCATTTCCTTTATTTGCGATGACAATATTTCATCGATAGAAAAATATATCACACTGTCTAAATCTGCATATTTATTAAATGTTTGCTCATCTTTATTTTTAATTGAAGATACTATTTGCGTAATTGAGTATGTGGGTGTTTTGGTATAGTAAAAAAAGTAAAAACAAAAACCAGCAGCTATTGATATTATTAGAGCAATTACTAATATTTTAAATTTTTTCACTGTTTGTCTCCTTATAGATGTTTTTTATATTATACTAGATTTAATAAAAAAAATATATAAAATTTATCTTAAGGGAGGTTTTTCTTTGAAAGCATTAGAAGGCTTGACTGTTTTGGATTTAAGTAAATTGTTACCTGGAAATTATTGTACAATGTTACTGGCAGATTATGGTGCAAACGTTATAAAAGTTGAAAAACCAGATGCCAAAGATCCTGTTCGTGATTTTTCCCCACGTAAAAAAGATCTTAGCTATTGGCATTTGGCTTTAAACAGAAATAAAAAAAGCTTGTGCATTGATTTTTCTAGTGAGGACGGCAAAAGAGTTTTTATGCAACTTGTAAAGAAAGCGGATGTTTTGGTAGAGTCAGCAAGGGTTGGCTATATGGCAAAACTTGGACTTGACTATGATAGTTTAAAAAAGATTAACCCTAAACTTATATATTGTTCGATAAGCGCTGTTGGTCAGACAAATAAAAATAGTGGTATTGTATTGCACGATTTGAATGTACAGGGATTTTTAGGTTTAAATGGCTGCACTAATTGCAAGCAACCTACAACTCCAAATGTGCCTACAACTGGAATTATAGCAGCCCACCAAGCAGTTATTGCTATTTTAGCAGTAGTAAATGCAAGGAGTACAACAGGACTTGGGCAGTATATTGATGTTAGTTTAATGCGTTCGGCAATGTCGCTTTTGCCTGTTGATTTTAGCAACCATATAGGATTTTTGGAAACTGGTGAGCCTGTGTATCCTAGAAATGCGCCAAATTATACTGTTTATCAAACTAAAGATGGTGAATTTATAAGTGTAGGAACTTTTGAAAAAAAGTTTTGGCAAAGATTGTGCGAAGTGCTTGATATAAGCGAATTATCAGAGTATATAAATGACAAAAACAACTTTGGCTTTTTAAAAGAAAAGCTACAAAGTTGTTTTAAACAAAAAACTAAAGCAGAATGGGAAGATATTTTTAGTGGTGAAAATATTTGTGTTACACCTGTTTACAGTCTTGCACAAGCTTATGATGAAGGCATGTTTGACGAATATCAAATGCAGCTTACTTTAACTGATAAGACAATCGGTGACTATAAAATGCTTGACAATGCGGCAATTTTATCCGATACGCCTAGTAGTGTTTATATGAGATCAACATATCTTGGTGAAAATAGCGAAGAGATTTTGTTAGATGCAGGCTTTGATAAAATATTTATAGACGATTTAATAGCTAAAAAAATAGTCTTTAAAAGCTAATTTAGATTTTTTTTCACAAGTGGTAGCTCAAGAGCGGAAAAAAGTTGATCTGTACAGTGATTGGAAGCAATTACAATAACGCCTGTCATCTCTGGAAAATCTTTTAAAGATTTAATTTTACTATCACCTTTTCTTGTAATAGTATTATTGTAAAGATACCTGCCACTAGTGCTTTGAAAGAGTTTTGTATCTAAGGTTATTTGTACGGATTTTTTGCTATTGAGAAAATTTTCATTTCTTAAAGATTGGTCAAGTGTGTACGATAGTACTAAAATATAATTGTAACCATATTTTTTACTAAGTTCAAATAGTGCTTGACGCTGTATTTTGTCAAGTTTTTTGGGGTCAGCTGAAAAGTGACCAGAAAGTTTGTTTTGCCAATCTTTTAATAGTGCATCATTTTTTATAATTGTATATTCTGTATTGTTAAATAAGGATGATATCTGATTTTGCAAATGTAATTTACTGGCAGATGGCAAACTAAAGTTAGTTTCATATGCTATAACGGCAATAGAAATTTTTTTGGCATTTACGTAATTGGTATTAAAAAAAACAAAAAACATTAAACAAAAACCAAGTAATAATCTTGACATTTTAATCTCCTTTGACTTTTACTTTGTTTGTTCAATTAAAATAGAGTTAAATACTTTGGTTACCATATCATTTGTGTTATTGCCAGTATTTTCTTTGAAAGTTGCCTTTATAGACCATATAGCATCAGGCAAAGAAAAATGTATTACTCTTTGAACGTGCATCTCTTTTTGATACATGTAAGTTGCAGTTATCTCTATAGCATTTTTGTTATTGATTACCAGATAGTTTGTTTGATAGGCAAGATCTTTTATAGATATATTTTTCTTTAGAGTATTAATACTAACTTGCGCCATATTCTGTAGATTAGGTTCCCAATTTTGGCGCAACAAATGGGTTTTAAAAGCTACAGAGTATATTTGCACAGACAATTCATTATTATTACCATAAAAAGCTTTTGAATCTTGCACATAAAAGCGTATTTCTGGGTCAATACTAAACTTAGCATCTGGTTCAATTAAAAAAGGTAGGCTTATAGATAACCTTGAATTGTTAGCAACAAAAAAATAACTTTGTAACGGTGAATGATAAGTCTGTATCTTAAAAGCGATTGTTGCAGATACTATGCTAGTAATTAAAAAAAGCATAAAAACCAGTACATATATATAATATTTTTTAATTATTTCAAAAATTTTTATCATTATCAATAAAATCCTTTTTTAAGTGTTATTATAATTATTCTATTTTACACACATATTTCCTGCTAGAGTATATTTATAAACATAATTTAAAAGCATTTACAAATATACAATTTTTGTGTTAAAATTATTTCAAAATATTAACTGTTATAAATCTGGGAGGTTTAAATTTGTGGAAAATATAATGAAAACAGCAAGTATAGACTATCTGAAACAACTATTAAAATTGCAAAATAAAATTGGTAGCGAAGAGCTTGCTCTTATCTATACTCATGTGGAAGGCTTTAGTAAAAATGATAATTTATATGAAATAAGAGTATTTATGGCTTTGGGACGATTTATAAAAGATATCACAATAGACGTTGCATTTGCTTGCGATTATGCCCATAACAATAAACGCTTGTTCTACAAATCAGTAGATGATAGCGACGTCGAACAACAACTTACAAAACAATTAAGCGAAATTTTGTATGATGGCAATAAAGACTCAATTGTAAATATGAAAATTTAATTGTACTTCAAGCGGCTGTATAGCCGCTTTTTAATTTTTCTACATGTCTCTTGAAGATAAAATATTAACGCCTAAATTCAAAATATTAGAACATATAACATCATTTTGTTTAACGGGTGATTTTACTGTTACGCTACGAAGAAATCTTGCACATTCTTGTACTTTTTCTTTAGGCAGTGGTTCATCTGATACTACAGGCAAAAGTGGCAAAATAGCGTTTTGTATTTTCACTGTAGATGTAAGCATTCTTTTAGGAGCTGTTAGTTCCTCTTTAGCATAAACTTCGCCTCGAGGGCAGGAGTTGCCTGTTACGCTAATTATGTTATTATTTTCAAGCTGAATAATTAATTTGCAACTTAGAGGGCAAACTATGCAGTCAAGTTCTTTTACTTGTTTATTCATTAAATCACCGCCCTATCAGCTTTAAATCAATAGTATCTTGGATTTTGTCAATATCTGATGCTTTTATTTTAGCAATTAGCATTTCACTTGGTCTTGCTGCAAGTATATTTTTGGTAGCAATCAGATTGGTTCCACTCGTTATTTCTAGCTTTACATTGTCTTTTGGTTGAACTGGACGAATAAACAATTCTATGTCTTGTTTACAATCTTCGTTTAAGCTTAAAAATTGTGGTACAACAGTACGTAAGCCATCGCCTGCAATTACAGGGATGGTTTTTTTTGCTTTAGGTAATTTCCCTTGTGAATATAATGCAGCAGATTTTCCAGCAATCGCAGCTTCCATAGAAGCAAAATCAGCTAAATCATGCACGTGTAAAACATTACCGGCGGCAAATATGCCATCAATTTGGCACAATCTATTTTGATCGACAATCGGACCATTAGTCAAAGGATATAATGGAACGTTAATTTGCTTTGATAACTCATTTTCGGGAATTAAGCCGACAGATAATAGCACAGTATCACATTTTAGCAAAAACTCAGTTCCGGGTATAGGGTTAAACTTCTCATCAACTTTTACTATTGTTACACCATCAACCCTATCTTCTCCATGTATTTGGCTTATTGTGTGAGATAGATATAGTGGTATATCATAATCATCAAGACATTGTACAATATTTCTTGTAAGCCCGTTAGAGTATGGCGATATTTCTATACAAGCTAAAACTTTAACACCTTCTAAGCTAAGACGTCTAGCCATAATAAGACCAATATCACCAGAACCTAAAATTACAGCAGTATTTCCAGGTAAAACGCCTTCCATGTTGACCATCCTTTGAGCGCTACCTGCGGTAAATACTCCGGCTGGACGAGACCCTGCAATCTTAATTGCACCACGTGTGCGTTCACGACAACCCATAGCTAGCACAATTGCTTTTGCTTTTATGTACATAAAACCAGTACCAGCACCGCAAGCGACAACTGTTTTATCAGGATGAATGTCAACAACCATTGTATCAATTAAGAAATCTATTTGCTCTATATCTTTAACCAAGTCGTAGCAACGCTGAGCATACGCTGGACCTGTAAGTTCTTTTTTAAATAATTGTAATCCAAAACCGTTGTGAATACATTGTTGCAAAATGCCACCAAGTTCGCGGTCACGCTCTATAACTAGTATTGATTGAGCGCCATTTAAGCTCGCGTTATACGCAGCATAAAGCCCTGCCGGACCACCACCGATAATGACAACATCATAGTTTGCTTGTTTAATATCCAAAATTAATATCCTCTCTTAAAGTTCATCTTCAGTATGTTTAGCACAAAAAATAGTTGATTTAGTACCTTCTTTAACAATATCGGTCAAAGGTATTCCAAGTTCGCGTGCTAATAGCGCCGTAACACGCGGCATGCAAAATCCACCTTGACAACGACCTAGTCCTGCCCGTACACGTCTTTTAACTCCGTCTAGGGTTTTAGCACCTAAGGGAGATTTTATAGCATCGATTATTTCACCTTCGCTTATCATTTCGCAACGACAGATGATTCTGCCGTAAATTGGATTTTTACTTATTAAATCAGCCTTTTGTTCATCAGATAATTTTCTGAAAAAAATCTTTTGAGGCAAATCTTGTTTAAAATTTTCTTTCTTTTCAAGCTTGCAGCCTGCGGATAATAGTTCTTGACAGATAAGTTCAGCTATACAAGGCGCACTTGTCAAACCGGGAGATTGCATGCCTGCAGCATGAATAAGTCCTTTTACTGTAGGTGATTGTTTTATAACGAAATCATCTGTATTACTTATGGCACGCAAGCCCGCAAATTGTGTTATAGCAGCATTTACAGGAATATTTGGTACAATATTTTTAGCTGTTTGGATGATAAAATTTATATTTTCACTTTTTGTGTCAACATCTTGCTTGTCATCTATGTTTTCAGCATTTGGTCCTATAAAAGTTTCGCCATTATATGTTGAACAAACTAATATCCCTTTACCAAGTTTGTTTGGTGTTGGGAAAACAATAGAGGAAACCAAATCTTTACTACAAGAATGGTCAAATAAGAGATATTCGCCACGTCTTGGTGTGATTTTGAAACTATCATCACCTGCAAAACGGCTGATATTGTCAGCATAAAGACCGGCAGCGTTTATTACGTAATCTGCGGTTATTTTGCCGTAAGAGGTATTAGCAGCAGTTATCTTGTCGTTTTTAATGTCAAAGTCTAAAACTTCACAATTTAGTAATACTCGAGCGCCATTTTGCATTGCACACTCGGCAAAAGATATTGCAGCGGTAAAAGGAGATATAACACCAGCCGTAGGAGCGTACAAAGCAGCTTTAATATTTTTGTCGAGATTAGGCTCTAAAGCAAAAATCTCTTGACCATAAATGATTTTTAAATCGGGAACTTTGTTTTCTTTGCCACGTTGCAAAAGGACTTTTAAAGTCTCAATTTCTTCTTCTGTTTTGGCGACAACCAAAGAGCCTGTCCATCTTATTTCCAGCTGTAGTAGCTTTTCCAGTTGATGATATAAAAAATTACCACGAGCGTTAGTTTTACCTTTTAAGCTTGTAGGATCTGGGTCAAAACCAGCATGTAAAATGCCGCTGTTGGCTTTGGTTGTACCTGTGGCAACATCAGTATTTTTCTCTACAAGTAAAACGTCAATTTTGTATTTGGATAATTCGTAGGCAATGGCACAGCCAACTATGCCGCCACCGACAATTAGTACATTGGTATGTAATGATTTGTTCATTAAAAAATTCTCCATTATTATTTATATAAATGTAAAAGCAGATCATTTAACAACTCTGTTTTTACAAATTGTTTTACTAAAGTAAATTATTAATCAAGTTATATTATTGTAAATGGTTTTGCTACTTATGTTGTTTTTAAAATATTTATAGTTATATAAGGTTTGCTTACATGAGCAGCTCTATTTGTAAAATAGGTTATATTTCTAACAACTTGTGCAATTACTTTTAATCCTTCTTTAGGCTCAATAAAAACTATTTGATAGAGGTGTTCTTCTCTAGATATTAGCTGATCGTTTTGCCATTTTTCATAAGTTGTAGATTTATTTTCAGTAGGAATAGCTTTAAGGCCAGATTGAATAAGAATATCCGAATATTTTTTTAGTAAAACATCTCCAGAAAATTCCTCGAAATTAATTTTATATAGGTACTCAATTAGAGAATCTTTTGGTCTAGTAGGTGAGCGGTGACTAGGTAAAGGAATATCGTTTTGGGGAATTTTTATTTTTGAGAAAGCGTCATATCCAATCGCATTAGAGAAATCAGGTACGGTTGGAAAATCATCATAAAAAGTGGCTTTTTGTGGTGTGGCTGTACTCTTGTTTGTGAAATTAATAAAAATAGAAAATATCATAATAATCAACATTAAAAAATAAGCAGTTTTTTTAATCATAATCCGACCTTTCATATAAAATATTTGATATAATGCATAAGTAGCAAATAAAACTATTGCTTTATGATATAATTATATTACTATATGTTTTTTTATTTAGAAACTTTTGTTATAATTATAACAAAATATATTTATTGTAACAAAATTAATCTAATCTAAAAATGAGGTGCGATGATTTTGGATGACTCTCAGGTACAAATGATATTAAGACTGCTCATGTCGTGCTTTTTAGGAGGACTAGTAGGGCTAGAGAGACAAAGTGGCGATAGACCAGCAGGTTTTCGCACTCATACACTAGTTTGTATGGGTTCTTGCCTTTTTATGCTGGTTTCGATTTATGGCTTTGATGGAGTGGGAACGGTAAGAGATCCTGCACGTCTTGCGGCGCAAGTTGTAAGCGGAGTTGGCTTTTTGGGTGCAGGGACTATTTTGCACTCTGGTGTAAATGTAAAAGGTCTTACAACAGCAGCAAGTATCTGGATGATTGCGGCTATTGGTTTGACTTGTGGTGTTGGATTGTATGGTCTGGCAACCTTTTCAACTTTTTTGATGTTAGCAACACTGATGGTTTTTCAACGTTGGAGTAGAAAGCTTTTACCACTAGGTAAAGATAGTGAACACTACACAATTATTATAAATGCAAATGATGAACCTGGCAATATAGAAGAAATTTTAGCACTTTTAAATGTCGATGGAATGAAAGTTAAAGGAGTCAATGTAATTAGCGATTTTGATAAATCAACAGTAAATATAAAGATAAATATTTTAGTTGCTATGCAAAAAACGGCCATTTTTAAGCAGACTATTTTAAAAATAAAACAACTTGAATTTGTAAACCATATTAAAGATATTGGTCAATTCAATCAGTAAAGAAAGAAGGATAAAGTTGGACATTAAACAGAAGTTAGATTCAATCAAGTGCTTTTTGTTTGATATGGATGGAACTATTTATCTTGGGACAAACATTTTAAAAGGTGTCAAAGAATTGTTTTTTAAACTGAGAAATTCAGATAAAAGTTATTTTTTCTTGACGAACAATTCATCACGTGATGGTCTTTACTACAAAGAAAAACTAGCTTTAATGGGGATAGATAGTAGCAATGAACAAATAATAATTTCTACTCATTCGGCTATTTATTATCTGCAACAAAAAAATTGTAAAAAAATATTTGTTTTAGGAACTGCACAACTAAAAAATGCTTTGCGTAAAGCTGGCTTTAGAGTTGTCAGTGATGGTGGACTTGCAATAGATTATGTTGTTGTGGGTTTTGATACCGAGCTTGATTATCAGGATTTAACATATGCTTGTCAATATATTGACCAAAAAATCCCTTATCTCGCAACACATCCTGATGTTCGCTGCCCAGTAGAAGGCGGTAGATATGTTCCCGATTGCGGCAGTATTGTTGCACTTTTAAAGACAGCAACAGGGGTAGATTGTTCTGAGATAACAGGTAAACCAAGCAAATATATGATTGATGTAGTTATGCAAAAAACGGGATTTAAACCAGAAGAAATTGCCATAATTGGTGATAGACTATACACAGATATTGCAATGGGAAAATTTCATAATATCCTATCAATTTTAGTATTAACCGGTGAAACTACAATAGAAGATTTACAAGATAGTGAAATTAAACCGGACATAGTGCTAGATGGAATATATCAATTGGAGGAATATATATAATTTTTAGTTGTTAACAATTAGCAAGGGAGGCGAAAGTATTATCAAAAAGCAGTAACTGCTAGATGATAATCCAGATTCAGATGAATATTAGAAATAAAATTGTAGTAATGGTAGTAACTTTATGCACAGTATTGACAATAATTCTCCTTGGTTTTTATGCGTATACTATTGTTCAGATGGATAAAAACGCTATTAAAGAATTAAACACTACTTTACGGTCTGGTTTTGATACTTTAATCAAATCAGAAGTCCAAACAGCTGTCAGTATTGCTAATGGCTTTTACAATCAAGCAAAAAAAGGCGAAATTACTTTAGCGGAGGCTAAAAAAAGAAGTGCAGATGCTATAAGGGAAATACGCTTTGCTAACGATATGTACTTTTGGGTAGATACTAAAGATGGTACGAATGTCGTTTTGTATGGCAATAAAAATGTAGAAGGTAAAAATCGCTTCAATGCAGTTGATGCCAAAGGTAAATCTTTTATAAAAGATATAATCAACGCAGCGGTAAGTAACCCTGCCGGAGGCTTTACAGAATATTGGTTTCCAAAACTAGGACAAACAAACCCACTGCCAAAAAGAGGTTATAGTATTTATTTTGAGCCTTTTGACTGGGTTATAGGTACTGGCGAATATATAGATGATATTAATACTATTGTCGAAGCTAAAGAAAAAGAACTACAAAAAGAATTGATAACAAATATTATTATTATCAGCATAGTTGGTATGGCCATAATTATTATTGCTGTTTTTATTGGACGAAGTGTTGCAAAACCTATACAAAAGCTCTCTGAGATGGTCGAACGTACAGCTCAATTTGATTTGGCCTTTGATAGTCAACTTGATAACATAAAAAATATTAACGATCATACTGGGGTATTAAAGTATATTGCTGCAATGCGGCAAAAATTGCGCGAGATTGTCAGTGATGTGCAAAAACAAGCTTATGATTTGTCAGGTAATGCTGCACATTTATCGCAAAGCACAGGCGAGACAGTAATATCTGTTGAAGGAGTGGCTAGAACAATTCAAGAACTTGCAGGTAATGCTGCTGTTCAAAGAAATGAAGCAAGTCAGTGCATGCAACAACTCGGCGAATTAAATGAAAAAATAGAAATGCTTATTGATGATTCAGATGTAATGGGTACGTATATTGAACAGACAAAATCCGTTAATAGTGAATCTATTGAGATATTGGGTCAGATGCAAGATAAGTTTAAAACAAATCATACTATGAGCATACAAATAGCTGATAATATCAAGGAACTATCGGAAAAATCTGATTCTATCGGCAGTATTGTTTTGGTTATACAATCTATATCGCATCAAATAAATTTACTTGCTCTCAATGCAGCAATAGAGGCAGCTAGAGCGGGTGAAGTTGGACGTGGGTTTGCTGTTGTGGCTGAAGAGATAAGGAAATTAGCCGAACAGACAGATTCTTCAATAACCCAGATAAAAAAGATTGTCTCTGATATACAAACTGATATAAAAAATACTAATACAAGTGTTGAAAATTCTAAAGTGATCGTAGAAGAAATGAATGAGGCAGCTTTGGCTGTTGAGAAAACTTTTGATGATACAGCAAGTTCATTAGATAGCATAATAGACAAAATAGAAGGTGTTATTGTCCATTTGCGTGCAGTTAATGAATACAAGCAAAATGTTACAAGAACAGTAGATGAAATAACTTCAGTCATTCAAAAAAATTCTGTTGCAACCGAAGGGATATCGGCATCTACTGAAGAACAAACTGTTACGCTTGACAATATTGCCCAAATGTCTAGTAATTTAAAAGAAGTTGCCGAAAAATTAGAAATGAGTATAAAAATATTTAAGATTTAAAAAAAGCTCTAGACTGGTAACGAAAATTAGTCTAGAGCTTTTTTTATTTTATTATTAAGCGGTGATAAGTTTTTTTACCTTTTCTTATCAAAATGCTATTTTCAGCGTCAAATATTTCTTTATTTATAATATCTTCGTGGCTTAAGACTTTGTTGTTATCAAAATATAATCCGCCACCAGCAATCAAACGTCGACACTCACTTTTACTTGTAAAAATACCAACTTTTGTCAAAATGTCTGCTACTGTAGCGCCAAGCTCTGCTTGTTCAATAAAAACTGTTGGGACATTTTGCAAATCACTCCCTGAACCAAATAATGCCAGAGCGGCTTCTTGTGCCCTTTGAGCTTGCTCCTCTCCGTGAATTAGCTTTGTTACTTCAAACGCTAGAGTTTGTTTAGCAAGATTTATTTCTTTATCTTTTAAACTACCAAGCCTGCCAACTTCGTCCATAGGCAAATATGTAAGTAATGCTAAACAATCTTTTACATCAGCATCATCAATATTGCGCCAGTATTGATAAAATTCATAAGGCGATGTTTTTTCAGGGTCTAACCATAAAGCACCTTTTTCAGTTTTACCCATTTTTTTACCTTCGCTTGTTGTAAGTAATTTACAAGTAATGCAATAGGCTGGTTTTTGCTCTTTGCGACGGATTAATTCTACACCGGCTAAAAGATTTGACCATTGGTCGTCGCCGCCCATTTGGATTGTGCAATCGTAGAGTTTGTTTAGTTTCCAAAAATCATATGCTTGCATTAGCATATAGTTAAATTCAAAAAATGATAAACCCTTTTCCATGCGCTGTTTAAAGCATTCTGCTGTAAGCATTCTATTTACCGAAAAATGAATTCCCACTTCACGTAAAAAGTCTACATAATTTAAATGAAGTAGCCAATCGCCGTTATTTACCATAATAGCTTTATCATCAGAAAAATCAATAAATTTTTCCATTTGTTTTTTAAAACAGTTGGCGTTATTTTGTATTTGTTCCTGCGCCATAATCCGGCGCATAGAGTCTTTGCCGCTAGGGTCGCCAACCATTGCAGTACCGCCACCGAGCAGACAAATAGGACGATGACCTGCTCTTTGCATATGTGACATAGCCATAAGGGCAATAAAATGACCAATATGAAGACTATCAGCTGTTGGGTCAAAACCTATGTAAAAAGTTACTTTTTCCCTTGACAATAAATCTTCAAGTTCTTGTTCGTGGGACATTTGTTTTAAAAATCCACGTTCTTTCAGTACATTTAGTACAGACATTGAAAAACCTCCTAAAAATAAAATAATCCCTTTTTAATCATATTGATTAAAAAGGGACGAATTAACCGCGGTACCACCCTTGTTGCTAAAAATAGCCACTTAAATTACCTTTATCGCAGGTTTACGGCATAGCCTACTTAATTTTGGTATGCAGCTCCAAGGTGTATTCGTTAAGTATGCTTTATTGTCTTGCAGCACCGACAATTCTCTGAAAAAGCAAAATTTAATTACTAATCCTTATCATCACTTGATAATATTTAACTTATATGAATATAACAGCAAGTGATAAATATGTCAAGATTTAGGCATTCGTTTGCGCGATTTTGAAAAAGAAGTATTAAGACCGATTAAATTACGATATTTAGTTACTGTTCTTCGTGCAACTTTAATTCCTCTTTGCGCTAATATTTCAGAGATTTTTTGGTCGCTTATTTTAGTGTGATTTTTTAAAATTTCAACGATATAGTTTTTAATTTGATCTGTGCTTATCTTGTCGCCGTTTAGCACGCTAATACCTGTGGGGAAAAATTCTTTCATAGAAATAGTACCGTGTGGTGTCTGAGCATATTTATTGTGTATTGTGCGTGAGACTGTAGATTCGTGTAGGTTAGCTAATTTAGCAATATCTTTTAAAGTCAACGGATGCATATATAAACTGCCAAACTCTAAAAAATCATGTTGTAAATTAACAATGAGTTCACTAATTTTTCTGATTGTTTTTTCTCTTTGTTCTAGGCACTTTATAATCCATTTGGCCGAACGCAGGTTTTTATTGATATATTTTTTAGTTTCTTTATCAACATTTTTACTAAGTGCGGTATACTCATCGTGTATATAAAGATTTCTCGTATACATTGGGTTTAAAATAACTATGTATTTATCTTGTTCTTTTTTTATTAAAATATCTGGTACGATATAGGATAGTTGTTTGTTACTGATAAAAGAATTTATTGGTCTTGGATTGAGATGACGAATTAAATCAACAGCTTTTTGCACTTGTGCAATAGTCGTTTTGGTTTCTGTGCTAATACTTTGAAAGTCATGTTCAGACAATGCGACAAGGTGTTCTTTAATAATTAAAATAGCAAGTCGTGTCAAATCGTTCTCAGCTTTTTGTGCTAGCTGTAATAATAAAAATTCTTGGACATTTAAACAAGCAAAACCAACTGGGTCAAGTTCTAAAATTATCTGACGGACTCTCTCTACTTGCTGATTTGTTGTATTTAGTTTTTTGGCAATTTTAATTGTTGATTGTTCCAGATAACCACTTTCATTTAAAGAGCCAATAATATATTCTGCTATGATCATATCTAGTTTATCTTTTATAGTAAGTTTTGCCTGAAAAAGCAAATTATCTTGTATACTCTGTGTTTGTTCAGCAAGAGCATACAAAGCATCGTTTGGGTTTTCACTTTGAGTTGATTTGGGCAACCATTTTTCCTCGATAGCACTTAAGGGAGTTTTGTCTGATGCTTCTAAAATAGGGTTCTCTAGTACACTTTTGTCGATAAAATCATTTAAATCTTGACCAGACATAGCTAAAATAGCTACAGATTGGACAAGTTGATGGGTCATATTGAGCTTTTGGCTTAACTCTAGCTTTAATAAATTCATAGACTTACCTACCTAGACTATATACTTTATTATTATTTATTCGGCAAAAGTTTTTTCAACCCTCTAATATAAAGCTAATGTATTAAATATATTTTATTGACCTTGCAAATTTAGTGTTTAAATTTTATAATAAAATCAACAATCAATTAAAGGAGAAGCTGCAAATGAGAAAAGATCTTATTGTCCCAGATGAAAAAGATGAAATTTTAGCTATGCCAGGAAACGATATAAATACAAGAGTTGTAACAGAGCCTTTTACACCGCTTTTAGGCAGAGTAGAAAAAGAACACCCACATATGTTAAAGAGCCTTTTAGTTTTGCGTGATTTAATAGGTCAAGAGGATTTTGAACGCTATATAAACACTCTGCAAAATGTACGTCGTAATGATACAACAGTTATGTTGATTACAGATAGACCATTGCAAAAAACTAATATTGAAGCAAGATTTTTACCACACATTCAAAAGGCTTTTGCTGTTGAATTTGTGAGGGTTGTATGTATTGGATGATTTAAAGAGGTGATTTTTATGAAAAAATTAAAAAAAATGCTTTTGATTGTGTGCGCTTTTATGATTATTCCAAATATGGCGAGTGCTTTTGAACTTGCGCCTGTTGCGTTTTTGACTTTTGATAAAACGCAAAAACTAGATAGTGATTTGCAATCGGAACTTGCGGCAAAAATAAAAATGGGTTTTTACTTTCCTAACTATCAGATTGTAGAGCCACAGCAAGTGCAAACCGCGCTAAAAAATAAATTGCCACAACTTGTGGCTAAACAAAAATACTACGACAAGGTACAGATGCAAAAAATAGCAGAAATTATTCCTGCAGATGTTGTTTTTGCAGTTTTTGTTGATAGCTTTGACCAATACGTAGTAAATTCTAGTGGTTTTATTCTTGATCCTGTACAAAATGTCAGAGTTTATGCAAACATTGTCGCTTATGATAAAAAGCGTGACCTATATAATGTAACGCAGGTTAGCTACTGGAAATCTGAGCCTTTACCAATAGCTCAATCTGCTAATCAGGTGCTTTTAGACGGAATGGAAAAAGCAGTAAATGATTTGTCAAACAAAATAAAATCAAGCTAATGAAAGTGGATAAAATTAATGCAAAATAATACTGTAAAGGCAACAACTTCTGCTAGCTCTAGCAGAGATAGCGGAAGGTCTAAGTCTAATACCAGCAATGTTTCAGATAGACGTAGAGTCCAGTCTACTCTATCTGCAGAAGAAATAAATCAAATAAACCAAGAGACTCGGTATTTAGGTAAAAAAAGTGGCTTTTCACCAGCGGCTATTGTAGATATATCAAACAATGCCAAGCGTCTATGGCAAGAAGCGCTAGAGAGGCGAGGTGGGATTTTAAATATTGCCAAACCGTATTTTAGCAGTAGGCTACTTGAAAAAATGAAAGAAGCAGGGCAATTAGGTCCTAGTGGGCTTGCCTCGATGGCGTACAAAAGAATGGTAGATATTTTTATTTAAATTAGTCTACGCGCTATATTGACAAAAAAATATTGAAGATTTACTACTCAAATATTGATTTAAAATGCTAGGAGGGTAATTTTCACATAAGAAAGATCGCAGTACTAGCTTTACTAATAATGGTAGTTTTTATGAACGATGTTGTTGCCTCTGAGTATTCTTCAGCGCATAATGCAGCAGTAAAAAATCAACAAGAAAATGCTAAAAAGGGTAAAGTAGTAATAGTTCCTGCGGGAGCGACTTTTTCGTTTATCAATGGCAACACACAAAATGGTGTAGGCTATGATATTAAAGAATGGACACTTTTTGACTAATTTTAAATTAGAATTAGTGTTATCATGTTTGACAAAAAATTTAAACATTACAAATACAATTTTTGTGTTTGTAATGTTTAATAATTTATTTGATAAGTAGACTTATAGAAGATTTTTGTAGCTTGCCTGCTGCTTTTAGCAACAGGCTCATTTAATTTTTATAAGTATCTTACAATACTTTGTATAAAAGGATATTTAAAATATTCGCCTGTTAAAGCTTTGTAAGCGGCAAATATCGATGCTATAAAAAACACTATATAGTAGAAAAATAAAAATGGTAACAAAACAATACCAACAAGCACAAAACACAAAACCATTGTAATTATGGAGATGAGTAACAAAATACTTTGTGCAACAAGGGCTTGTTTAGCGTGGTAACAGACAAAATAGCTGTTTTTTTTGTAAAAAAAGATAGCTAAAGGAACTATAATAAAAGCAATGCCAAAAAATAAATAACCTATGTGTGCTGCAATAGCAAAAATTTTCTCTTCAGATGTAATCATAAGTCCTCCTTAAAATTTAATTGAAAAACGACAATTTAGCAATAAAATAAGACTAATCAAACAATCAAGCAATAAAGCTTGCCATAAGTATATATAATTTAAAATAACAAGTATAAGAAGTATCAATTTTAACAAGAAATATAATTTTTTATATACATTGAGAGTTTTTTTATAAATATTATTTAGTCTAAACAATTCTGGTAGTTTATCAAAGTTGTTTGTTATTATCGATATATCTACTACATTGTTGTCAGAATTTAAAACTTCCACCGCAACACTTATATCAGCTTGGTTTAAAGATGGCAAGTCAGTTTTGATATCACCAACTAACATAATGTTGCCATAGCGATGGTGTAGCCTTTTTATATTAGCTATTTTACTTGCAGTACTACTATTATGTGAAAAACTTACAGGTTTTGATTTTTTATCTGATTTGTTTATACTTTGGCTAAGTAAAATAACATTTTTAATTCCATAAGAGCGAAACTGCCTTATAATACTAAATGTTTTAGGCATTATATCATCAATAAAAGAAATAAGTCCAGCTGGTTGACCATCAACAGCGACAAATAGTACTGTGCAACCGTTTGTTAAATATTCTGAGTATTTTTTAAGTAAAATACTTGTTTTGATACCGTGTTTTTCCAAAAAAACATTTGTCCCTAAAACAACGTTATGTCCTGTAACTTGCCCTTGTACATTGTACTGCTCGTTTTCACCGACAACAACATTTTCTGTATTAATTGTTACGCTTTCAAATTCAAGTGCATTTTTGCTAATTGTTTTTGCAAGAGGATGATTGGCGGCAGTTGTTAAATTTGATATAATTTGCAAAAGCTGAGTACGGGAAAATGGATAAGGGGCATATATATTAGATAGTATAAGTTTGTCTTTAGTTAAAACGGTATTTTTCTCTATTGCGACTACTTTTACAGAATTAGCTATTTGTATGGCAGTTGGTTTGTTTGTGATAATGCCATTTTCACAAGATTTTTTAATAATGTTAGCAAATAGAAGAATGCTCGTTTTTATTATGCTATTATAAGGCGAAAAAACAAGTAAAAGAATAATGCTATACTCTATCCACAAAATCATTTGTACTTTAAAAAAGAAAAACGGTAATGCCATGAAAATGATAAATGTAAGTATACGCTTAGAGTATGAATTGCTATAATTATTATCTTCTATGATTTGTATTTGCTGTACGCTTTGGGCGATGGATTTGTAGGCGTTTAGTAAAAAACTCTTGTCAGCATTGCTTGTTGCTTTAAGTATTAAAGCGTTATTTTTTACAATAGAGCCAGCATACAATACATCATCAGGATTTAAAATATTGTTTATTATATTTTTGCCAACAATTGACTTTGCTAGTTCTCCTTGTCCTTTTGTTATTATTGCATCAACAGGGCAAATGTGATTGGGTTGTAGTGAAATAATATCGCCTGCTGATAATTGTTCAATTGGACAATTTATCAATTTGTCATCAACGAATTTTTGACAGGTTGTAGGTCTTTGAAATTGTTTTTCTATTTTAGTATAAAATTTGTCAAAAATAAGGTCTTGAAAAATTTTACCAAAAGAGACTATACCCATATAAATTGCGGCTTCAAATAATTTGTTTAGCAATATGAGTCCTAAAATGGCAATACTAAACAAAAGATTGCCATTAACTTTAAAACGAGTAAGACCTAGGGCAGCGTCTTTTAAAATAGGCAATCCATATAATACAACACTACTGGCTATTAAATAAACTTTAATTTGAGCTGAATTGATTTGTGCTAATATTGCAATAAGAAAAAATGTAAATCCTAAAAAAGTACAAATAAGATAACTTAAAGGCATAATTGCTCCTTTGAACTACAAATTGTGTGCTATAATTATAACAGATAATAAGAGTATAGTTAAATTAAAGTTTTGACAAAAAGATTATTAGAACTAAGGCGGTATTAAATGAAAGCCCAAAATAGTAAAGTGTTTTTGAAAGGTACAGCTATCTTGACAATATCTGGCATGATAGTCAAAGTAATTGGCTCATTAAACTGGGTGTTTTTGTCGCGTATACTAGGCGGCGAAGGGATAGGCTTATATTTGATGGGTTTTCCAATCTATCTATTGGCACTTACATTATCTTCAGCTGGTTTACCACTTGCTATTTCTATTCTTACAGCAGAGAAAATAGCTCAAGATGATTATATTGGGGCAAAAAGAATATTTGATGTCTCTAAAAGGTTTTTATTTATTACAGGCTTTGTTTTTATGTTGATAATGTTTTTGAGTGCACATTTACTTGTAGATAAAGAGTATATAAGAGATCCTAGAGCATATTTTTCGATTATTGCTCTAGCACCAGCAGTATTTATTGTTACTTATATGTCGAGTATGCGAGGATATCTACAAGGCTGGCAGAAAATGGCGCCAACGGCTTTATCTGAGATTGTAGAACAACTATTTAGAGTAGCTACAATGATTTTGCTCGCTTGGCTATTTTTACCATATGGTTTAGAATATGGTGCGGCAGGAGCAAGCTTTGGTGCGGCGGTAGGTGCTTTAATGGCGTTGATTGTGCTTATTTTATGTACTAGGCAACTACACAAAGTATTTCGTATAAAGTTTGTCAAAACGCAAACACAAAGACAAGATACTAATAAGCAAATTTTAAAAAGACTGTTAAAACTAGCTTTGCCAATTTCTATGTCCAGCTTAATGCTACCGATAGTAGCAAATTTTGACATGTTGATAGTTCCAAGAAGACTTGAAGTAGCGGGATTTGACATACACAAATCTACAGAATTATTTGGCTACTTGACGGGTATGGCTATACCGCTTATAAATTTAGCGACAATTATTACGGCGGCTTTATCAATAGCTCTTGTGCCGTCAATAGCTTCTTCGCGTTCTCAGGATAATTATATTGCAGTTAAAGATAAAACAGCAACTGCTTTTCGTATAGCTGTTGCTGTTACAATACCAGCATCAGTTGCAACATATTTATTATCTACTTCTCTTGCTAGCATTGTTTATAATTCACCACTTGCAGCGCCAATAATACAAATATCTAGTATAGCAATATTTTTTCTCGGTCTTCATCAAGTAAGTACAGGTATTTTACAAGGTCTAGGACACACTAAAATACCCTTTATTAGTATGATATTTGCAGCGATTGTCAAAATATATTTAAATTGGTTATTGGTTGCTGACCCAGCTTTTGGAATTTTAGGTGCTAGTTGGTCTACTATTGCCGATATGGCACTTGCAGCGATGATTAATTTATATTTTATAAATAAGTATACAAAATATACTCTGCAACTAAAAGTCATTGCTAAAGTAATTTTGGCCTCTGCATTTATGGCGCTTGCAATCAATATAAGTTTGATGTTAGACAAATATTTAGGCTCTTGGCACCTATTGATAGCGGTGATATTTGGAATAATAACGTATATGTTAGTGATTTTGTCAATAAAAGCACTACCAGATCAAGATATACAACAGATACCATTGGTTGGGAATATATGTCAAAAAATTGTAAACAAAATTATATATAGAAATATGATTTAACGGTATGTGAACTATACAATTGATAAACATTATTAAAAGCTAATAATAACTTATTAAAAACTATTGCTAAAAAATTTTTTTCATGATACAATCGTAGCATTCACAATTATTCAAAATATGTATAGTATTTAAGATTAATGTGTATTATGTTTTTGCAATAGGGGTAGTAGTTCATATGAATATTTTGATTACTGGTGGGTATGGTTTTATTGGCTCGCACATAGCAGAACGATTTAACAAAGAAGGTCATAGTATCTTTGTTGTAGATAATTGTGCTAGTAATGCAAGAGCTAGTTTAAATATAGAACATAAATTCTACAATTTTAATGTTGAAGACGATAGATGTGAAGAAATTTTTCGCATTTACAATATAGATATCGTAGTACATTTGGCAGCCAAAAAAGTGCAAACTTATAATGACCAAAAAGAAAATATGCTCGGGCTTATGAATATTTTATCTTTGGTTAAAAAGTATGAAGTAAAACAATTGATTTGTTCCTTTTCTTCGTTGTTTTTTGATGATGATAATGTAAAATTGCTTGATTTTTCTGGAAAAAAGCAAGAATTACGAACTGATTTGGAAAAACAGTACCAGATTAGTGCTATTAATTATTGCCAAAAATTTAAAGAGCTCTGTGACTTAAATGTTGTTTTAGTGTTTTTACCAAATGTTTATGGCGATGGGCAAACTAATGGTGTATTTAGTATTTGGGTCAAAAACTTGTTTGAAAAAAAACCTTTAGTTGTGTTTGGTGACGGAAAGCAAACTCGAGATTTTGTGGAAGTTAATGATGTTACAGATATATTTTTTCGTATTGTACAAAGAGAATATGATAAAAAACCGTTGCTAGTTTCTTCAAATAAAGAAACTAGCATAAATAATTGTCTTGAGATATTTAAAAAATTTTCAAAAGATGTTGTTGCGGTTCACGGAAAAGAACGTAGCAATGAAATCGATCGAATGGTTGTAGAAGATACTTTTTGCGAAAAAGAACTCGGCTGGAGACCTCGGTATAACATTGAAGACGGAATAAAAAAATTTTTGGTGAATTACCAAAAGGCGCTAGAAAAAAGTCAACAAGAAAAAATAACTATAGGGCAAAAACAAATAGTTACTAAATATTGGACTGTAGGTAAACCATATATAGAAAATGTTTGCATGTTTGCTTTAATGATCATTTTATCTCAATTTATTCATGGTGGCACAACTGTCAACCCTGATATTGGGCTTGATTATAATTATGTTTATATATTGGTTATGGGTCTTTTATATGGTAAACAACAGTCTATTCCAGCGACAATTTTATCTTCTTGCCTGCTTGCTTTTAACATAACTCAACGATTTGACGATTTTGTTTCTATGATTTATAAAACAGAGTATTTAGTGCATTTTGCTACATACCTGTTTTTTGGTGTACTTAGCGGTTATATTACAGATAATAGAGAATACGCAGTTGCTTTTTTGCGCAAAGATATGCTTGAATTCAAAGAGCGCTATAATTTTTTGGAAAAACTTTATCTAGAGACTATTAACGCGAAAAACAGGTTATATAGGCAAATAGTAAATTCACAAGATACTTTAGGCAGTACTTATAAGATTATTCAAAAACTCGATAGTGTAGAAGTTGAAAATGTTTTTACATCTATAACTGAAATTATTTCAGAAATTATGAATACAGAACACGTTGCTGTTTATATAATTGGCAAAAACAAATACTATCTAAGACAAAAAACGCGAGTTGGTACTAGAACTGTGGGATTGCCAAAATCTATAAAGATTGAAGATGCTGATTATCTTAAAGATATTTTGAAAAGTAGGCAAGTTTTTGTAAACAAACTATTAGTGCCTAATTTACCTGATATGGCCGTTCCTGTTTTAAATAATGATGAGGTTATAGCGGTCATACAAATATACGATCTGGACTTTGAGGATTTAAATCTTTATAATCAAAACCTTTTGAAAGTAACTTCCCTTTTAATTTCGGATGCGCTTAGAAAAGCATATAAATATGAAGAGCAAGTACGTGACAAAAAGCATATCCAATTTACTAATATTTTAATAAAACAAGAATTTGCAAAAATAAAACAAGAAATTTATCAAAATCGTCGTCAACGTCACATTAGTATTTCTGCTTTTACTTTAGAGATTATCGCAGGTAATTTAGATATTTATGAAATAAATGATAGAATCAGTAAAGTTGTTCGTGATGAAGATTTCGTTGGCGAAAATGAAAATGGTAATATAGAATTAATTTTGTGGAATATAGATGAAGAAATGGTTAAACAAGTACAGACTAGGATAAAAAATGTTGGGCTTGATTCAAAGGAAGTTTTGGAAGTAAATAATGGAAAATAAGCTATTTATCATTTTTTTAATTGTACATTTACTTACAACAATTATCTATTTTGTTGTAATAAAAAAGAAAACTGATAGTAATACTCAAGCATTTAGCGAAAGCGTCATTGTATTGTTTATGCCGATAGCGGGTTTGCTTTTTTTGCTAGGTGCTAAAATGCTTATGGCTTTTGATAAAAGAAGCAAAGAGTCAGTAAATATATATCATCAATACAAAGATGATAGGCTTGTTTTGGGAGAACACATGCAATATGAAGATGACATATTGCCACTTAACGACGCATTAATGATAGATGATTCAATCCAAAAAAGAGACCTTTTGACTGATGCAATAAAAAGAGATGTTTTAAGCAACCATCAAGTTTTGAAAAAAGCTATAAAAGATTCTGATCGGGAAATATCTCATTATGCTGTATCTTTTGTAACAACAAAAATTGAAAAATTAGAAGCAGACTTGTATAGACTAGAAAAAAATATTCAAGAAGACAGCCAAAATGTTGACTATCTTAAAGATTATATAGAAAATATGCGTGAATACTTATCAATAGGTTTTCTAGATAAAGTATCACGCACACGTAATGAGAAGTTATATATGGATGCCTTAACGAAAATAATTAATTTGTCGCCAGATGAAAAGCACTTATTTATATACAAAATTGATCATTCTATTGCGGTTGATGAAATTGAAAAAGCTAAACAGTATTGTGCATTATTTTTAGAAAAGTTTCCTTTATCAGAAGATCCGTATCTTATGTTTATAAAACTTTACCAAAAAACTAAAGAGTCTGATAAATTACAAGAAACAATAAAAACTCTGAAAAAAAGCCCTATAAAATTGACAGCAACTGCCTTGAATACTATTCGTTTTTGGGATCAGGAGGGTAATTATGTTTAAAAAGAGTATATCTTTTGTTTTAGCGATAGTATTTTTGCTTGCTATGGTATCCCAGTACAAAAGAACAGATGGTTTTTTGTATTTGATGAAAAATGTCAATGCTTTTTCGTTTGATAAAAATAAAGATTATCAAAATTTTGCCGTGCCTACTATCCCTCAAAATGCTAAAGACAAGTTTCTTGTTATTTATGAAGATACAAATATTGAGACAATGTTTTTGAAAAATAAGATAGAAAAAATGATAACCGATCATAAGAAAAATGTTGATTTTATTGAATCGAAAAGCTTTACAGGTATAGCCCAAGATTACACAGCTGTTCTTTTAGCTGTTGCCAATCTAGATGCTATAGATATTAACCTACTTAGAAACTATGCTCAAAATGGTGGTACCGTAACACTTATGTACAGACCAATGATGGGTAACAATTTGCAAGCACTAAAGAGTGATTTGGGGATATATAACATAGGAGATGATATTGAAACATTTGGTTTAAAAGTATTGACAGATATATTAGTTGGAGGTAAAGGTCATCAGAATAAATCTATCTATGTGTCTAATTACCAATATATCATTACTTTGAAAAATAATGTAAAGGTGCATATAACATCTTCTGAAGATGTTCCATTGTTATGGGAAAATAGTTATGGTAATGGAAAATTTGTTTTTTATAATGGTACTTATATGTCACGCAAAGTATATACGGGATTAATGACAGCAGTATTAGCAAGAAGTAACGATGCCTATATATACCCAGTTTTTGGTATAAAACTGTTTTTTATAGATGATTTTCCGTCACCTGAACCAGAAGGCGTGTTTGAAAAAATTTATAAAGAGTTTGGCTTGACTACGGCACAATTCTATCGTCAGGTTTGGTGGCCGGAGATGCTAGGTTATGCTCAACTTTATGGTGCAAAATATACTGGTATGATTATTGAAAATTATAATAATAATGTGCAACCTCCTTTTGAGCCTCTTGACGATGGTAAAGCAAAGAACAATCTTATTACATATGGTAGAGAACTTTTAAAATCAGGTGGCGAGCTTGGTATTCATGGGTTTAATCATCAATCGCTAGCTTCTGAAGGATACCATTTAGATAAACTAGGCTATAATGCTTGGCAGAGTCAAGAAAATATGCTTTTATCACTATTAGAACTTAACAGATATATTAAAGATGCTTATCCACAATACACCATAAGATCTTATGTTCCTCCATCTAATATTCTAAGCCCTGAAGGTAGAGAAGCTGTATTAAAAGCGTTCCCAGATATTAAAGTTTTTTCAAGTTTGTATATATATGGTGGTAGTTATAAAAATGAACGACCATATATACAAGATTTTGAACGTCTCGACGATGGTACATATAATATTCCAAGGGTAAGTTCAGGTTTTGTTATGACAGACAATGCTTGGTGGAGTAATATAAGTGTTATCAATGCGCAAGGCATTTTTTCTCATTTTGTTCATCCTGACGAATTATATTATGAAAATAGTACAGCATCTACTTGGAAAGAGATGAGTAAAGGTTTTAAATATATTATGGAAACCTTAAAAGAAAAATATGGTTGGCTACAACCAGTTACTGCCTCTGAAGCGACTGCTTTTATGGATAACTATTTTGATGCCCAATACAGTACGGTGCTAAAAGATAATGTTTTAACTGTCTATTGTGAAAATTTACAGGCAACAAAAACTTATTATATTTTAAGAACAGATAAAAAGATAAAATCGTTTAAAGGCTGTTCGGTAAAAAAGATTGATGATAGTGCATATTTACTTATCTTTGTTGAACCTACAGCTACAGTAGAATTTGAAGGTGGGGCTGCAAAGTGAGAATTTGTTTACTTGTAGAAGGCAGCTATCCTTATATTGTTGGCGGAGTGGCATCTTGGATACAACTTTTAATCCAGGGTATGCCTGAACATGAATTTATAATTTATTCAATTGGTGCTCAAGAAAAAGATAAGGGAAATTTTAGTTATGAAATTCCCGAAAACGTTATAGAAATTCACGAATTATTTCTTGATAGCATCTTAAATTTAAAACCTTCTGTAACAAAGCAATATAAATTGTCACAAAAAGAAAAAGATACAATAGAGCATTTGTTGTCAGGGCAAAAAGAGATTGAATTAGAAAATTTGCTTGAAATATTTCGTTTTAGTAACGATAGAAAAGACCCTATGGGAATTTTTGTAAGCTTTGATTTTTTTGATATTGTTGTAGATGTTTACAAAAAACAATTTGCGCATTTGTCTTTTACAGAGTTTTTTTGGACGATACGGTCTATGACATTGCCACTTTTTTATCTTTTGCAACAAACGCTGCCTGATGCCGATGTTTATCATAGTGTAGCGGCTGGTTACTGCGGCATTATGGGTGGGATTGCGTCAGCTGTTTATAAAAAACCATTTGTTGTTACAGAACACGGGATATATTCTCGTGAACGTGAAGAGGAAATAATAAAAAGTTCTTGGGCGGCGACTGCTTTTAAAGGTGTTTGGATACAATATTTTTACAATCTTTCTTTGCTCACTTATCAAAAAGCAAATAAAGTAGTTACTCTTTTTGCTAAAAATGCTGAGATTGAAATCGCACTTGGTTGTGAAGCGGAAAAAATAGATATTATTCCTAATGCTGTGCTTGTTGATCAGTATTGTAATATAAAAGAGTTGGCAAAAAAGGAAAATGAAATTACTATAGGTGCGATTGTTAGGGTAGTGCCAATAAAGGACATAATAACAATGATTCGTTGTTTTGCGATGGTAAAGCACGAACTTGCTTATGCTAAATTTAAAATTGTTGGATCATATGAAGAAGATCCTGACTATTATGAAGAATGTTTGAAACTTGTCGAGACTTTGCATTTAGAGGATGTTGAGTTTACTGGTGTTGTAGATGTAAAAAAATATCTAAATGATTTGGATATTATTGTTTTGTCAAGCATAAGTGAAGCACAACCATTGGTTATATTAGAAGCATTTGCTGCTCAACGACCTGTTGTGTCAACAGATGTTGGTAGTTGTCGTGAGCTTTTATATGGTGAAGCAAATGATACTTTTGGACAGGCAGGTATAATCGTACCTGTAATGGATTTTGAAGGTATGGCAAAGGCAATAATAAAGCTTGCAAATAATTATGATTTAAGAATTCAAATGGCTAGAGTTGGCTACAAACGGGTACACGCTTACTATACATATGAAAAACTTATACAGTCTTATCGTGATTTGTATAAAAGTTTTGTTTTAAAACCATAAATTATTAGAAGGATAGTGTATTTTTATGGCAGGGATAGGGTTTGAACTGAAAAAGCTTTTCCAAGAAAAAAGCGCTGCGGGGTATTTAAAAGCATATACGTATACTGCGATTGTAACAGCGGGACCGTTTGTCTTGATGACTGGTATGATCTTGCTTGTTCAAATTATGTTTAATATATTTGACATTGGTTATGCCCAAAAAGAGCTTTATACATTATCAATTATTTATCCATTTGTATTTTCGCATATAATATCGTCAGGTTTTTCTATGTTGATAACCCGCTATTTAGCTGATTTATTATATAATGAAAATTATGATGAAATAGCGCCATCACTATATGGCATACTGTCTTTAACGTTATTTGTTGGTTCTATTTTGGCGATTGCTTTTTTCTGGAATAAGCCTTTAGATATTGTACTAAAGTTTTTAACATACACATTTTTTATGCAGATGATTATCATCTGGATTGAAGGGGTGTACTTAAGTGCTTTAAAAGATTATGTTAAAATATTAAAAGCTTATCTTATTGGGGCAGCTGTCGGTGTGTCATTTTCTCTATTGGTCTTTTATTTTAAATTTTTACCAATAATATATGGTGTATTATTAGCAATGAATTTAGGCGCTTTTTTTACTACATTTTTGTTATTTGCAGGAATAGAGAAGTTTTTTAAAAAAAATAACTACAAAAATTATTTATTTTTAGCTTCTTTTGAAGAAATACAAAGATTATTTTTTGTGAATTTTTTTTATACTTTAAGTGTGTACATTCCAAACATAATAGTTTGGCAAGGACCGCTTGGGGTAGAAAATAATGGAACATATCTTTATGCTCCTATTTATGACGTGGCGACTTTTTATGCGTTTTTGTCAATTTTGCCTGTAGTGATTATTTTTGTTGTGGCAACAGAGATAAATTTTTATGAAAAATATGCTACTTGTTTTATGTATATAACGGGTAAAGGAAATTTAAGAGAGATTGAGAATTCTTGCAAGGACATGCTGTTTGTTTTGTGGGCGGAGCTTAGAAACATATTTGAATTACAGTTTGTTTTTTCAATAATTTTTATTGCTGTGGGCAATTATATTATGCCAAAACTTGGTAATACAGGCGAACTTATATCAATGTATAATTTGATTGTTTTTGCGGCTTACTGTACAGGGATGTTGCAACTTATAACTATTTTTTTACTATATTTTGAGGATAAAATGGGTGCTTTATATGTTTGTAGTTTCTTTTTATTTACAAATATTTTGTTTAATATTGTAGGCAGTATCTTTTTTGGAGAGGTAAGCTACGGTTTTACGTTTTTTTTGTCGGCATTTATCTCTTTGGTTGTTGCTTTATGGAGACTACAGTTTTTTGCTAAGAGACTGATTTATTTTATTTTTTGTTCACAGCCATTATTTTATAAAAAGAAAAACGGCATTTTTTCTAAAATTGCTTATTGGCTACATTCTCAACCAGAGGTTGAAAAGAAAATTTATGCAAAAGATATTTGAGTTTGGGAGTTGTATTATGAAGTGCAAAGTTAGCAAGACGAAAACCATTAGCTTTTTGCTATTAGCTTTTAGTTTCTGGAATGTAAATAAAATAGAGGCAAAAAGCGCTTTAGATGCTATTGAAGAGGCTAAAAACGCCGCAGATACAATGAGATCTGCGGTAAGAAGTATTGCAGATAAATACGCAGCAATAGATGCTCTAGTGAAACTTGCAGATGATTATGTTGATACCAACACTTATTTGGTAGCAGCAAAACAAGATATAGTAGAAGCAAGAAAAAATGTTGAACTTAATAAATTGAATGTAGAAGATGCTCAAAAGACCGTTCAAGAAGCTGAACAAGCAAAAGCAGAATGGATGGTAAAGGCATTTGATACTGACGGCAAAGAAGATCGTTTAAAAAAAGAAGTTGAAAGAGCAAAAAAAATAGTAGACGATTTAAATGCGCAGGAAGTAAGTCTGCGCAAAAGATATGAGGCGGTTGCTGGAACTTCTAGCATTCAAGGTATTAGTCCAGATAAAATTAAAAAAGTACTAGAAGAGACTGGTTATGATGAAAATATGCTTGATGAAATTGCGACTAAATTGGGCGTATCTCCTTCTAATGATGTTGATATAGCTAAATTATGGTCAGATTTAGGATTAGATACTATTTATGATAAGATAACTGTTGCAGATGAATACTACTCTAAAGTTTTGACAGAGTTAGATGTTATTGTAGATGCTAAAGAGCAACTGAAAAATTCTCAAAAAGATTTAGAAAGTGCATATTTGTATTTAACGGAAGCAACAAAATATTATGAAGAAGCTAAACTTGATTTACAAAATGCACAAAACAATTTACAAACAACAGAATTGGAAATGAAATATTTGAAAAAGGATATAAAAGATCAACAAAGTCTTTTAGATCCATCAAAATTGTCTTGGAAGTCTATGCAAACTCAGATAAGGCACTACTCTTGGAAGGATAAAAATGGTTTTTCGGGGAGACAAACAGAGGTACCTTTTGCTTTTTCTATGGCGGATAAAACAAATGAATATTATATAGCTACTTCTTATATTTTTTCTAACAATAAATCTGCTACAGAAGGCGCAGAAAATTCTTTTTCTGATCTTACTCTAAGCTATTCTA
Organism: uncultured Acidaminococcales bacterium; assembly: GCA_964551985.1. Classification (GTDB taxonomy): domain Bacteria; phylum Bacillota; class Negativicutes; order Acidaminococcales; family JAISLQ01; genus CAZKFG01. The sequence continues at coordinate 6,944 of CAZKFG010000001.1, read as the reverse complement.
AAAGACGTGATTTAAAAGATGCAACTCTAAGGTATCTTATAAGTATAAATACTCCTATTGGCAAATCGCAAATTAATTCTAATGCTATAATGTTAGATGATTTAGTGCCAAATAGTCGATTTAGTTATGGTTTTAACGTTACTCCGGGTATTAGCTATACCAAAATGTTTGGTGATAGGAATTCTTTGACTTATACTGCGCTTTATGATATTCGTGGTAAATATAAATATGATACTGCTTTGCCTGATGCTATGGTAAGTCCCGGCAATCAGTTGACAAACAGTTTAAGTTGGCTATACGCTGGTGATAAATGGCAATTTATGACAACTTTAGATTTTATTTTAAGTGACAAGACAAATGAAAATGGTTTAATATATAAAGAAGGGAAAAACTTATCTTGGGGTTTGTATTTGAATAAGATTTTATCGCCCAAACACGATTTGATGGTTTATTTTAGCTTTCATTCCAGTGGTGCAAGTAGTTATTATACACCAGTAAATTTTGAGATTTTCCCTGATGGCGTAAATCAGCGTTTTTATGGCATACAATGGCAAAATAAAATCTCACAAAAACATACTTTGAGAGTTATGCTAAATGGTATGAATACCACAGGGGCAAGCTATAATCCAATAAATTTTACAACAAGTTATTCTAGGGTTCGTTATGGCTTTAGTATAGGCTATGATATTGCAATATCTAACAATAGCAGTATAAGTTTAGAATGGGAGAAATATAGATTAAAAGAACGTTCGCCAGGTACGACTTATAAGGGCAATAATTTTTATTTACTTGTCAATAGAAGTTTCTAAGTATTTTAAAAGGGGTGTACAATGATGAACAAAAAATATTTTATAATTAGTATTATATTGTTTTTAGCAGGTAGTGGATCTTTCTTTTTTATTACATCCAAAGCAGATTTGGCGCCAAAAAACAAAATAAATTACAAAAAAGAGATGGCAATTTTAATTGAAGAACTATCAATGCATTCTAAAAGTCAAAATCCAACTTTTGAACTTATTGGTAATAATCCATCAGGCTTATTTGAGGTATCAAGCGGCTATGATAAAGCAGATGTAGTAAAACTTGCCCAAAATATGCAAGGTGTATTACTAGAGGCTTTTTTCTTTGGTTGGCAAATGGAAGTTAATGAAGAAACTCCAGAAGCCCAAAGAACAAGAATTTTAAGAGAACTTAGTTATGCTAGAGAAATAGGTACTCCAATATTTAATATAGATTATTGCAATGCAGCAAGAAAAATGGTTTTGTCAGAAAAACTCAATTCTAAAGCAAATATTATTGGTTTTGCTTCTACAAGTTATGGTTTGAATAGGTTGCCTTTATATCCAGTAAAGCTTGCAGGCGAGAATTCTAACAATATAAAAAATTTAAAAGAAGTTAAAAATTTTTTGGTAATCTTAGACCCATCACATTATCATAGTAAAAAAGAGTACTTAGATAGTCTTAAAGAGACAAATTATGATCTTTTGATAATTGATATGTACTTTGGTGACAGCCAGTTAACGGAATCTGATATAAAATCATTAAAAACAAAAATTAATGGTGGTAAGCGACTGGTTTTTTCTTATATGAGCATAGGTGAAGCAGAAGATTACCGTTATTATTGGCAAAAAAATTGGAGCGATAAACCGATTTCGTGGATACATCAAGAAAATCCAGACTGGAAAGGTAATTTTAAAGTAAAATATTGGGATAAAGATTGGAAAAAAATTCTGTTTGGAACAAATAACTCTTATTTAGATAAAATAATCATAACGGGTTTTGATGGTGCTTTTCTTGATATAGTAGATGCTTGGGTGTATTTTGAGGAAATGCAACAAGTCAAATAGTTAAAGGGGTAAATTATGAAAATATTAATTACTGGTGGCGCAGGATTTATTGGCTGGCATTTGATAAAAGTATTATTAGATAATGATTATAAGATATCTGTAATAGACAATTTATCAACTGGACTAAAAAGCAATTTGACAGATGAAGTAACCTTTTATGAAATGGATATTTGCAGTCCAAAGATATTTGGAATATTTGAAAAAGAGCGGTTTGATGCAGTTGTTCATCTTGCAGCGCAAACTATGGTCAATGCATCTGTTGAAAATCCTCTTTTTGATGCAGATATAAATATTATGGGTGGAATAAATGTTTTAGAGGCTTGTAAGAAAAACGGAGTAAAAAGAGTGGTTTTTGCCTCAAGTGCCGCTGTGTATGGTGATATTAGCACGTTGCCCATACAAGAAGATTTTATTACACAACCTACATCTTTTTATGGTCTGAGTAAGCTTACTTTTGAAAAATATCTGGACATCTACCAAAAGAGTTTTGGTCTTGATTACATAGTTTTACGCTTTGCTAATGTTTATGGCGAAAAACAAGGTGATGGAGGTGAGGGCGGCGTTATAAGTAGTTTTGCCAAAAAAATTGCGGCAAATCAGGGAATACAAATCTTTGGCGATGGTAACCAAACTAGAGATTTTATTTATGCCGGAGACATTGCATTGGCTATAGAGAAATCTTTAAAAACACAAAGAATCAATACAGTATATAATATCAGTAATAGGAAAGAAGTTAGTATAAATGATATTGTAGCACTATTTATTGAAATATCCGATAAAGACGTAAAGCCTGTTTTCAAAAATGCACGTCAAGGGGATATATATAGATCTACCTTGGATAATATAAAAGCAGTGGATAAACTTTCTTGGTCAGCTAATATGGACTTGAAAGATGGTTTAGCGAAAACATACAACTATTTTTTAGGTGAAAAATAAAAGTTAAATTACTATTTTTTTGATTATGTCAACTTAGATATAAATAAATATGAAAGCAATGAATTTTTTCATTGCTTTCATATTTATTTATATGATAAAATTACTTATATGTACAATATAGATAATTATTGTTACAAAAATGTAACTTGGTTTTAGTTATTTAAGTTTTATATAATTAATATCATTATACTATTTTGAATTAAAATTAAAAGTATTGGAGACTATATGGATAAGCAAGAATTATCTGCTCTTACAGCAAAAATTAATAATTATAGAACAATAAAGTTAGAAAATATTCCTAGTATGGATTTGTACATGGAACAGCTATTATGGATTTTAAATCAAGGGTTGTCGAACGGTTCTGACAATGTAGCTTTTACAAAAACCATGATTAACAACTATACTAAAGACGATATTTTGCCTCCTCCAAAGAATAAAAAGTATTCAAAGCACCACATTATTTTATTAACTTTAGTGCACAACCTTAAGGGTATTTTTTCTATAAATGACATTAAACTGCTATTAGGACCTATTTTAAAAGATATTAGCGATGATAACGACGATTTGCTGGCATTAGACACAGTATATAATGTATATTTGCAAATGAATGATATATTTTTAAAAGATTTTAATAAAATGTTTGCCAAAAAAATATCTTTTATAGACAATTTGATAAATTCTCTCGAAGACGGCAAGGATAAAAAAACTGCTCAACTATTTTTATCAATATTGGCTCTTGTTGCTCAAGCAAATATGAATAAGGTTTTAGCACAATCATTATTATCAGAATATACTAGCAATATTAAATAATTTTGTAATTAAAGTAAATACAGTTAGATTTAAAAATTTTTTAAAAAAATATGCTTTATTTAAAGCTTAGTTTGTTTTTAGCTTAGACAGCTAATTTTACGAACTAAGTTTTTTGTATTTTTAAGAAATAATTTTGAAAATATTTTAACTAAAAATAGCATATAAAAAGATTGACAAGGCATTATTGGCATGGTAATTTTAGTCTTGAGATATGATTTAAATAGCTGCATATAGTAGTTTTTAAAACTACGTTTACTATTATTGACTTACGATGTTCTGCACATAAATAATGTTAATATAGTAATAGTTTTTTTGGTAAAGTAGTTTGTCAAACTAGAAAAATTTGTTTTCGTTCTACATGTTGGCTATAAAAAAGGGGGCAAGTTGAAGATATTTTATTAGTAGAACTATCTAAAGAAAAGGAGAGGATTTAAGTCAATGGAAGCTTTAATACAACAATATCCGTGGTTGGATGAACTTTTAATGGGATTTTTAGGATTAACTTGGAAGCATCTTGTAATGATGATAATCGGTGGAGTTTTAATTTATCTAGCTGCCAAAAAAGATTATGAACCAGCACTACTATTACCAATTGGTTTTGGTGCAATTTTGGCAAATATTCCACATTCATCAGCAGTATCACAAGTGGTTGGTGAAGAAGGGTTTTTAGTAGTTTTATACAAAGCTGGTATAGCAAACGAATTATTTCCTGTACTAATTTTTATCGCTATAGGTGCGATGTGTGATTTTACTCCGCTTATAAGAAGACCATCTGTTATGCTATTTGCAGCAGCAGCGCAATTTGGAATTTTTACAACTGCTATTGGTGCAACATTTTTAGGATTTTCGTTCCAACACGCAGCCTCAATTGGCATTATTGGAGCCGCAGACGGTCCTACTACAATTTATGTAGCAAGCCGTTATGCTCAAGATATGTTAGGACCATTGTCTGTTGCAGCATACTCTTATATGTCTTTAGTTCCTGTTATTCAACCGCCTGTCATTAATGCAGTAACAACCAAAGCAGAACGTTGTATAAAAATGGGTTATGAAGGGGAAGAACCAGTTTCTCAGACAACAAGATTTTTGTTCCCTATAATGATTGTTATCATCGCTGGTATAGTAGCACCTATATCGGTTGCGCTTATTGGTAGTTTGATGTTTGGCAACATTATTAAAGAAGCTGGTGTTATTGACAACTTATCAAAATGCGCACAAAATGAATTAGCAAACCTAGTTACACTATTACTGGGTATAGTAATTGGTGGAACAATGTCAGCTGAAAGATTTTTGACTATCGAAGTTGCTATGATTATGGCACTAGGTGCAGTAGCATTCGTGTTTGATACAGTTGGCGGTGTATTATTTGCTAAACTATATAACATATTAAGTCCTACAAAAATCAATCCTATGATTGGTGCATGCGGTATATCAGCATTCCCTATGGCAGGTCGCGTTATTGCTAAAATGGCGTTAAAAGAAGACCCAACAAACTTTATAATTCAACACGCAATAGGTGTAAACGTTGCAGGTCAAGTAGCATCAGTTGTAGCCGGTGGACTTGTACTAGCGCTTATCCCAGCATTAAGTAAATAGGAGGTAAAAAAATATGGACGGAGCTACTTCAAAAGCAATTACACTTATGATTGTTGCATTGCCAACAATGTTTGGTGTTATAGCAGTATTTATCTTGGCGACAAAATTGTTGCATAAGACATTTCCTGCTGGTAATGATGATTAAAAACTAATTAAAGCTTTAATGTATGGCATTAATAATTGTTGATAATAACAATGCACAGTGTTTTTCTTGGCAGTGAGTGATTGCTGTCAAGATGGCACTAATAGTGCTAAAAGTATTTTAAATAAAAATAATAATGACCTTTGAAATAAAAAGGAGATGAGTTGTATGGATATTAGTGCAGCTGCAATGGCATCTATTGTAGCATTATGTATCGTCGTTATAATTAGTTGCGTAAATGAAGACTTAAACGTTGGGTTTTTAAGTATCGGTTTTGCTATAATTGTTGGCGGACTTTGGGCAAATACGTCGGCCGCCAAAGTTATGGGATACTTTCCTGTAAGTTTGTTTATGATTCTAGTTGGTGTAACTTTTATGTTTGGTATGGCACAGACTAACGGTACAATGGAAAAATTAACCGCTTACTCTGTTCGTGCTTGTGGTGGTAATGTCGCGTTAGTTCCTCTAATAATATTTGTTTTGACAACTTTTATTACAACAATCGGACCTGGTAATATAGCAGGTACTGCTCTTATGGCACCTATGGCAATGGCAATAGCAAGTAGAGTAAAAATGCCAGCATTTTTGATGACATTACTTGTTGTTGGCGCAGCAAACGGTGCGGCATTCTCGCCATTTGCTCCAACAGGTATTATTTCAAATGGTATAATTGCAAAAATGGCTCCAGCTTTAGGAATTGCAGACCCTGCTGCGTTAGCTTGGAAAATCCATTTTAATTCAGAAATAGCACAAGGCTTTGTAAACATAGGTGGGTTCTTTGTAATGGGCGGTTGGGCATGGATTACTGCACAACGTGGTGCAAAATTAGATATTGATGAACTAGCACCAAAACCAGAACCATTTAACGCTCATCAAAAACTAACTCTAGCTATGGTATTTGTACTAATCTTATTAGTTGTTCTACCAGGACTACCATTTATGAAAGGTGTATTTCCTAAACAAGTACTACTATTACTATCCAACGTAGGTTCCGTCGCCTTTATGCTCTCTTGTGTATTAATGCTAACAGGTTCTGGCGATAGCAAAGCGGCTGTAAAAGTAATGCCATGGGGCGTTATAATGATGGTTTGTGGTGTTACTGTTTTAATCGAAGTTATGGATAAATCCGGTGGACTTAATGCTTTAGTTCAAATGATAGGTTCTGTTTCTAACCCTACAACAGTAAATGGTTGGTTAGGATTTATAACAGGTATAATCTCGGCATACTCAAGTTCATCTGGTGTTGTAATGCCGATGTTCTTACCAATGACTCCAGGTTTGATAAAAGAAATAGGTGGTGGGGATCCAATCTCTATAATTTCTTCAATCAATATCGGTGCACACTTGGTTGATACATCTCCACTATCCACACTTGGTGCACTTTGTATAGCATGTGCTGGTGAAGAAGAAGACAAAGCCAAATTATTTAGAAAGCTTTTAATCTGGGGATTATCAATGTCAGTTGTTGGTGGCATAGTTTGTTATATATTCTTTGGTATACTAAAATTCTAACTACTTTTAGCTTCTAAGATGAGGTCTGCCATTTTATTGGTAGACCTTATTGTATAAAAAACCCCACGTTAGACGTGGGGTTCGGTAAAGCTTTTAGCGGT